>JBIIIE010000157.1:0-6475 GCA_044235135.1 Roseomonas sp.
CGCGCCATTCGGCTTCTGTGCAGAAGGTGGCATGGACGGATGAAGCGCCAATACCCTGGCAGGCTTGCACCAGCGCGCCCGCCAAAACATCCGGCCCAAAGCCCGCTTCGGGATGCAGCAAAAGCCGCGGGCCAGGCACAGGGCTGAAGGGCACGGCCACTTGCAGCTTCGGGTAATAATCCCCGCCGGCGCGTTCCAGTGCATCTGCCCAGCCATGGTCAAAAACATATTCGCCCTGGGAATGGGATTTTGCATAGGCCGGCGCACAAGCAAGCAGGCGCCCCGCGCCATCGCGTAACGCCGCATGCTGCGGCAGCCAGCCGCGTTCCGCCACCACGCTGCCGCTTTCCTCCAAAGCCAACAGAAAGGCGTGGCTCAGGAAGGGATTGTCGCCACCCGCACAGGCATCCCATTCACGCGCCGGGATTTCGGCAATGGCGCGATGGAGCGTGAGCGTCAGGGAGGAGGGATCATGGGACATGGAGCGTTGCCATCATTCTAACACAGCCGTGGCGGCGCTTAAATTGGCAATACCCATGGGCTACGGCGCTTTCATCATGGGCGTGCGCTGTGCCATCCTATGCCGCGAACCTGCGATGGAAGCCAACCCTTGCCACCAGCAAGACCGGATAACCCTGGGCTGACACAGCTTGAGGATGTAACGCTGGCACCCGTGCGCTCCCCGCAAGGGCCTTGGGGCAAGCACTATATTGGTGCATTCGATCAGAACGGCGATTTCATTGAAGGCTTTGCGCATCACTGGTGCGGGATCGATGCCATGCCAGAAGCACCAATCGCGCAATATCAAGGCGTCGCGATTTATGGCGGCCTTGCGATGCATCATGTCGGACATTTTCTGCTGGAAGGCCTGTCTCGGCTTTGGTGTCTCAAAAACTTCCCCGAACTCCCGATCATTTGGCATTGGATTGATCTGCCCATCTCGCATCCGGATGATCGCGGCTGGCAAAAGGAATTGATCGGGCTTTTGGGTTTGGCGCAGCGTCGCCACATCTTCCTGCGCCAACCGCTTCGGGTGGACCGTTTGCTTTTGCCCGCGCCTGGATTTCTTTTGGGCCAGTGGCTGCATCCCTTGCAAGCGGCTGCCTTGGGCTGCGTTACCGGACCCGCGGTCATTCCGGGCAAATGCGTCTGGCTCTCACGCAGCGCTTTGCCCGAGCAGTTCGGACGCGTGGCGGCGGAAGATCAGGTCGAAGCGCTTCTTGCAGCCAAGGGCTGGACCATTATCCATCCAGAGCGTGAAACCATGCGCCGCAGCGCGGAGATTTTCCGTGAGGCTGAAGTGGTTTCAGGTTTCATCGGCAGCGCCTTTCATACGCTGCTGCTGCATGCCAGCCCAAGCGCCCGGCTGCGCCCGGTCATGCGGCCAGGCATTCCCTTGGCGGATTATCGTATTGCCGCCGCAGCCAAGGGGCTGGATTTCACTGCCATTGAAATGCCGATGACAGCCTTGGACCAAAGGGCGAGCTGGACAAATTTCCGCCTGCATGCGCCGGAAGATTTGGTAGATATCCTGTCGAAAAGCTGACAGGCCGCTTGCGTTCACGCAATCTCAAACATCCCTTCCACTTCCACCGCCGCATCACCGGGAAGGGATGGCACGCCGATAGTGGTCCGTGCATGGCGGCCGATATCTCCAAAGACCTCCACCGCAAGATCGGAAGCGCCATTCATCACCAAAGCGTGCTGCGTGAAATCCGCCGGGGCAGCAATAAAGCCACCAAGCCGCACCACGCGCGTGACGTTATCAAGATCACCGGCGGCGGCTTTCAACTGCGCCAGCAGATTGATGAAGCAAAGCCGCGCCGCTTCGCGCCCCACCTCAATCGAAACCCCGGCGCCAAGCTTGCCGGTATAGGCAATCTTGCCATCACGTACCGGCACCTGGCCGGAAATCACCACCAGCTTTCCGCTGATGTTATAGGGAATGTAATTCGCAATCGGTGCTGCCGGCGTTGGCAATACAATGCCAAGGGCAGCAAGCTTCGCTTCGATTTTACCGGCCATGATCCTAATCCTTCAAAAGCGCCAATTACGCCGCAGGGCGCAAATGGCGACGCATGCGGGGCGAAGGATGCGCCGGCAATTCCAAGGGAAGCAAGGGCAGCACCGCAGCGCGCGGTTGCAGTGTTTCTTCTTCCACCGGGTCGGGCAAATCCTCCCGCCCCAGGTAATCGCGCGCCAGCCGCCGAAACGCCCAATCCAGCACGGAAGTGGCGCGGCGAATGCCCGCATCGCCTTCCACCGCGCCGCCATGGCCAGGCGCATAGGCATAGGCATTGACGAAACTCGCCAAGGGCACGCCCTGCGCCAGGCCAAGCGATACGGCCTGCGCCAGCCCTTCCATCAAGGCGCGCGTCATCGCTGCTTCGCGGGGAAGGGAGAAGGAAATCTCCCGCAAATGGCCACGATCATCTTCAAGCGCGCGCAGGGCAACACGGCTGCCGGCGATGGAAACGCGCCAGCAGCGACTGATCGGCGCGTGCATGGGCCGGGGCGCCGCGCGGCGGGCTTCGGGCAGATCGGCCGGTGCCGGCATGGCGGGTGGCGGCGCATCCAAGAAGGGCATGACCGCCGCTTCCATGGCGCGCCGTGCCTGAGGCGTTACCGGCGCCAGCAACCAGGCGGCATCACCGCCAGCGCGCTCTGCCGCACGGGTTGGCACCTGCGTCATGCGCCCATCTTCGCCCCGCGCCGGGCGGCTTGCGCCAGGGGCGGGCGCAATGCCGGCGCTTTCCGCACCCAGCAAAGCCTCCACCGCATCAGCGGGCGCAAGGGCAATGCAGCCGCGATGGCGAAGCCCGGGTGAAGCCGCCGCTGCCGCCAAGGCCGCACGCGCTGCCTTGGCCAGGCCCGGAATGGCGGTTTCCTCGGGCGGGGTTGGGCAGATCAGCGCCACCGCATGCCGCGCGCCAAAACGGGTTGCGAGCCGGCCGGATTCCGCCTCGGCCGCGCCGCGGGTCAGGCCGGCAATGGCGGCGGCGACATCCCGCGCTTCATCGCTGTCATAGCCAAGGCCGAAACCTGCCAGCAACCCGGCCAGATCGGCAAAGCCAAGCCGGAGGCTCTCCGCCTTGCCATGGCCCCAAATATCCAAAGCTTGCACGGAAAGCGCACAGGCCGCGCGGTAGGCCGGCGCATCAAACCCGCCTGCCCCATCCAGAAAGGCCGGCAGGTTGAGCACAAAACGCCCCTCACCCCGCGTATCGCGCCAAATCTCGGCCCCCGGCGCGCCGCGCCGGGCCAGGATCAGGGCGCGCAGCCCGGCGGCAAGGCTTTCCGCCGCATCGGTGCCATCCAGCAGGCCAAGGCGCCGCCCGCGCAGCATCAGGCGTTGAATCCAGGCCTCCGCCACGCTTGGCAGCGTGGCCGGGCCGCTTCCAGGGGCGAGCGCGGCCAGCGCCTCCCCGGCTTCATCTTCCCAAGGCGCGGGGATGGCAACGGCGCGCGGCAGCGCATCAGGATCCGCCCCCGCCTTCAAGCGCCGCAGCGCAACCCCAGCCCAGATGGTTCCGACTATTCCAGCCATGGCGGAATGCTAGGCGCGACTCGAAAGCCTGGGAAGCCTTATTTAGTGGTTTTTCGGGGTCGGACCCACAATATCCTGTGGATAGCTTGCGCTTCGCTTTGTTTTTGCGTGGTCTGCGCCGCTGTGCGATGATAGGGAACGTTTCGCTCTCCCCGGGAAGCCGCCATGCAGTTGCTCAATACGCTGTTTATCCGCCTCACCAGCCGACAGGTTGGCAAGGACCGCTTCGGCAATACCTATTGGGAAGCCCGCAGTCGGCGCGATTCCTATGGCCGGCCCATGCGGCGCGTGCTTTTCGCGAAGGAAGCCCAGGCTTCCGCCGTGCCGCCGGAATGGTGGGGCTGGCTGCACCGCACCACGGAAAACCCCCTGCCCGAGGACGCGCCGCGCCGCCCCTGGCAGAAGGAACATCTCCCCAACATGACCGGCACCGCTGAGGCTTGGCGCCCGGTGAACCCGGTGGCAAGTCGCGGTGGGGATTACGAAGCCTGGACGCCGGGGCGCTAGAAGAACTCTCAACATGCAAAAGCGCTCAATCGCTGAAATCCTGACCGGTGTGGTGGTGCTGGCCGTGGCCGCCGGCTTCCTTGGCTATGCCATGACCAGCACGGGGCGCAGCTTTTCGGGGCCGGGCATGAACCTGACCGCGAAATTCGATCGCATTGATGGGCTTGGTCAGGGTGCCGATGTGCGCATTGCCGGCGTGAAGGTCGGGCAGGTTGTCGCGCAGCGGATTGACCCTGAAAGTTTCCTTGCGGTGCTGACGCTGCGCGTTGATGCGGGGCTCAAGCTGCCGCATGACACCTCGGCCGAGATTTCAAGCGAGGGTTTGCTCGGCGGCAAATATGTGGCCCTGGTGCCGGGCGGCGATACGCGCATCTTGCGCGAAGGCAATGAGATCACCATCACCCAAAGTGCCATCAATCTGGAAAGCCTTTTGGGCCGGTTCATCTTCTCGGCAGGTGAGACCAATCAGCGCGGCAATCAGGAAAACGCGCCGGCCACGCCGCGATGAAACCGCTGCCCAAGCCTCCTGCCGCCTGGCCAGGGGCGGATGGCAAGCCTGTGTCCTGTAACGAAAAGCTCAAGATGCTCGCGGAAAACCACAAGGAAGCCGCGACGGTGCTGCGCGATGTGTTTGAAGACGCCGTGCTGATGGGCGTGGATGAGGCCGCGATGCGCGCGATTTTGCAGGAAATGATCGCCGCCTTGCCAAGCCCGAAGCGCGGCGCATGAAACGGCTTTTGGCCTTGGCGCTGTTGTGCCTGCCAAACCTGGCGCAGGCACAGGAATGGGTGCCTCGGCAACAGGCGCGCATTCAGGCTTTGGACAAGGTAACCGCGCGCGTGACCGTGCTGGAAGGCCGTGTTGGTGAAACTGTCAGCTTTGGCACGCTCACCATCCGTATTGGCGCCTGCCATGCGCGCCCGCCCACCGAGGTGCCGGATTCCGCCGCCTGGTTTGAAATGACCGATAGCCGCGCGCCACAGGGCAGCCCGCCGGTGTTTCGCGGCTGGATGTTCGCCGAAGCGCCTGGCGTGAATATGCTGGAACATCCCGTCTATGATGTGCGGATCTTGAACTGCCGGTAAGCCACCTTCCTGAAAGCAGGCTGGGGCCTTATATTAGCAGTCGCTTTAGGAAGTTCAGCCCATGTCCTATGTCAGCATCAGGCCGTTTTTCGATGAGGCGACCAATACGGTCAGCTACCTGATCTTCGACCCCGCCACGCGCCAGGGTGCGGTGATTGATCCCGTGCTGGATTGGGACCATCGCAGCGGCGAAGCGGATACACGCTCCGCCGACCAGCTGATCGAAACCGCGCGGCAGGAAGGCGTTGCGATTGCGCTGATCCTGGAAACCCATGCCCATGCGGATCATCTGACCGCAGCGCCATACATCAAGCAGCGCTGCGGTGGGCAGATCGCCATCGGGGAACACATCAAGGATGTGCAGCGCATCTTCCGCCCGGTTTTCGCCGCCGATGATGTGAAGCCCGAAGGTGCTGATTTCGATCTTTTGTTGCGCGATGGGGAACGCCTTAAGCTTGGCACCTTGGAAATTGAGGTGATCCATACGCCGGGCCACACACCCGCCTGTGTCTGCTACCGGATCGGCGATGATGTTTTCGTGGGCGATACGCTCTTCATGCATGATTACGGCACGGCGCGGGCGGATTTTCCGGGCGGCGATGCGCGCGCCTTATTCCGTTCCATCAAGCGCCTGCTGGCACTGCCGCCCGAAACACGGCTTTGGATGTGCCATGACTATAAGGCGCCGGGGCGCGATGATTACGCCTGGCAAAGCACGGTCGCCGAGCAGCGCGCGCATAATCCGCATGTGAAGGATGGCGTGACCGAGGATGAATTCGTGGCCTTCCGGCAAGCGCGTGATGCGAAGCTGGCAGCACCCACGCTGCTTTTGCCTTCGATTCAGGTGAATATCCGTGCAGGGCGCTTCCCGGAGGCCGAGAGCAATGGCGTGCGCTATCTGAAGATACCAGTGAAGGCGCGTGCCGGGGTTGCGTGAATATCACGCTTGGGGTTGCCGCCTTTTTGGCTTAAGGCATAACGGCATCTCAAGAAGCCATGACAGGGAGTAATCACGCATGAAAAGACGCCTTTTGCTTGGGGCTGGCATGGGCATGGCCCTTGCCGCGCCTGCTATCGCCCAAGGCCTGCCGGATCGGCCCATTACACTCGTCAGCGGTTTTGCGCCGGGCGGTTCCACCGATATCACCGCGCGCCTACTGGCGGAGCGTATGCAGGCGCATATGGGTGGCAATGCGCGCGTGGTGGTGGAAAATCGCCCCGGCGCTTCCGGCACGGTGGCCGCCGAATGGCTGCGCCGCCAGCCCGCCGATGGCACGGTGCTGATGCTGAATGAGGCATCTTCCCATGCGCTGATCCCCGCCGCCATGCAGGGCGG
>JBIIIE010000158.1:0-6474 GCA_044235135.1 Roseomonas sp.
AGACCCGCCCGGCCATCATCATCACCATCATCACGATCATGACCACGACCATGACCACGATCATGATCACCACCCCTATCAGGAAGATGATGATGCCGGCATTGCCGTGCTGTCGCCCCTGCAATTGCGCGGGCGCGCGGTGCGTAACCTGCTGATCGCGCGCGGCATCCTGACCGCCGAGGAAATCCGCGCCCAGATTGAAGCCATGGATAGCCGTGGGGAACATCTCGGCGCGCGGGTGGTGGTGCGCGCCTGGACCGATCCCGGCTTCGCCGCGCGGCTTGCCGCCGATGCCGGCGCGGCGGTGGAGGAATTGGGGCTGTCGCGTGGGGAGACTGTGCTGACCGCGCTGTTCAATACGCCCAATGTGCATAACCTGGTCGTCTGCACGCTATGTTCCTGCTACCCGCGCAGCGTGCTGGGCCGCCCGCCCGCCTGGTATAAAAGCCGCGCCTATCGCGCGCGGGCCGTGCGGGACCCTCGTGGTGTGTTGGCTGAATTCGGCACGCATTTGCCTGAGGGCACCAGCATTCGCGTGCACGATAGCAATGCGGAGCTTCGGTATCTGGTCGTGCCGCGCCGGCCCGCCGGGACCGAGGGTTGGGATGCGGCGAAGCTGGAAAAGCTTGTCACGCGGGATTCGATGATTGGCGTGACCGAGGCGCGGCAGTCGCTATAACCCAGGCATCGCCGCATCACGCGCGCTGGGCGTGGATTGCGCGAGAGGCGAGCATCAAGGCCCATGAAGGCCTGGCACGGTAATTGCCCATTCCTGATGCAGAAGCCGGGTTCCAGCCTGAAACTGATCTAATGTGACCAGTTTATAGGCAATGGACCTCGGTGTGGAGCATCAGGAGGCATTACAATGAACCGTCGTCAACTTCTCGGCCTGACCGGAGGCGCCATTGCTGGCGCGCTGGCAAGCCCTGGCATCCTTTCCGCGCAAAGCGGCGCCTGGCCCAGCCGCGGGTCCATCCGTTTGATCGCGCAATTCCCGCCAGGCGGGCTGGTGGATACCGTGAGCCGCCTGATGGCCCCTGCCCTGTCCCAGGCACTTGGCCAGACCGTGGTGGTGGAAAACCGCGCCGGCGCGGGTGGCGTGATCGGCACGGATTTCGTCGCGAAGCAGCCCGCCGATGGCTATACGCTGCTGGTATCTCATGCCTCGGTGCATGTGTTCTCGGCAGCCACCATGCCGACGCTGCCCTTCAACCCGATCACGGATTTCACCCATATCGGGCTTTTGGTTGAAGCGCCGAATGTGTTGCTGGTGAAATCCGAATCCCGCTTCAAGACACTTGCTGAATATCTGGACGCGGCGAAGAAGCAGCCGGTGCGCTTCGGGTCTTCGGGCATTGGTTCGGCCCCGCATCTGCTGGGTGCGATGCTGTCCGGCGAAGCCAAGGCCACGCAGATGGATCACGTGCCCTATCGCGGCAGCGCGCCGGCGATGCAGGATCTGATGGCCAATCAGATCGAAAGCCTGATTGACCCCATCACCACCAATGTGCAGCTGATGAAGGATGGCGTGCTGCGCGCACTCGCCGTTTCATCGCCGCAGCGCCTGCCGGCCTTCCCCAATGTGCCGACCTTTGCCGAACTTGGCTTCCCCAAGCTGACCTCCGCGCAATGGCTCGGGCTTTCGGGGCCGAAGGGGATGCCGCAGCCGATCGTGGATCGTCTGGCAGGGCTGATTGATCCCATCCTGTCGCGGCCTGAATTGATGGCACGGTTTGAGGAATTGCAGACCCTGCCGCGCCGCCCCACGCCGATGAATGGCGATTTCGTGAAAATCATGCGTGAGCAGATCGTGGAATGGACCGCGGTTGCGAAGCAGTTTGATATCGTTGTGACCTGATACGCATTGCCCCGCCCGCTGCCTTGCGCGGGCGGGGTGAACCCTTACTTCATCCCGGCCTGGGTCTTGCACCAGCGCGCCACTTCCTCATGCGTCGCGAACCACACATCGCCAAAGCTTTTCATGTGCTGCACCAGCCGATCCAGCAGCGCGATCCGGCTGCGATGGCCGATCACATGCGGGTGCATGGTCAGCAGGAACAAGCCGCCTTCGCGATAGGCGCCTTCGAATTCCGCCGTGAACACCTCCTCCACACTTGAAGGGGGCGTATAGGGGCGGAGTGCGGAAAAGCGCAGCATATTGAAATAGACCGCATCATCACGGATCCATTCGGGCGGCAATTCCACAATGCCGGTGGGCTTGCCCTGATCAAGCAATTCATAGGCATCATCATCCGCCATCAGTGATGAGTCATACAGCAATCCCAATTCGCGGATGATCGAGAGCGTGTCCACCGAAAAATCCCAGGATGCCGTGCGGATGCCAACCGGGCGCCGACCCGTGAGTTTTTCGAGCGTATCGGCGGCGCGGAAGGTCAGGTCTCGCTCTACGCCCGGCGGCAATTGCGTATTGGCTTCATGGATCCAGGAATGGATGCCGATCTCATGGCCTTCATCGGCGACACCGCGCACCTCATCCGGATGCAACAGCGCGGAGACAGCCGGGTAGAAGAAGCTCGCCTTGATGTCATGGCGCGCGAGCAAGGCGCGGATGCGCGGCACGCCCTGACGCGCGCCATATTGCCCCTGGCTGATGCGCATGGGGCTTTCATCGGCATCGCGGAGCGGTATGGTCTCGTGATCCGCGTCGAAGGAAAGCGAAACACAGCAGCGCGCCCCCTTGGGCCAGGAAGCGGGCGCCAATGATCGCCCGGCGCGGGCGCGGCCCACAATTTCGCGCCATTGCGCTTCCGGCCATTCCCAGGGCTTCTCGGCTTTGTCGGTCATGGGGGTTCTCCTGCCAGCAATCAGGCGTCATGCTGCACCCTGACAGAGCATACCGGAACCCCCATGAGCGATACCGACCCCGCCCTGATGACTGCCGAAACCTTGCTCGGCCTTTACGCGCGCCGGCGCCTTTCGCCGGTGGAGGCGCTGAAGGCCGTGCTGGAACGGGTTGCGCGGTATAATCCTTGGGTCAATGCCTTTGCCGCGATGAACCCGCGCGCCTTGCAGGCGGCGGGCGAATCCGAAGCGCGCTGGCAGGCGGGCAGGCCGATGGGCGCGCTGGATGGGGTGCCTTCCACGGTGAAGGATTTGCTGAATATGGCAGGCTTCCCAACCCGGCGCGGCAGCCGCAGCACGGATACAATGCCAGCGCTTGAGGATGCCCCCGCAGTGATGGGGCTGAAGCAGGCCGGCGCGGTGATCATCGGCAAGACCACGACCACGGAATTCGGCTGGAAATCGCCAGGCGATTGCCCGCTGCATGGCATTACGCGCAATCCCTGGAACCCCAAGCGCACCCCTGGCGGTTCTTCTTCCGGCGCCGGGGCGGCGGGGGCGGCGTGTTTTGGCGCTTTGCATATCGGCACGGATGCCGGCGGTTCCATTCGCATCCCGGCAGCGTTTTGCGGGTTGGTGGGGATGAAACCTTCCTTCGGGCGGATTCCGCAATGGCCTCTGGGCGCCTTTGGCCATGTGGCGGTGGCCGGCCCCATGACCCGCAGCGTGCGCGATGCGGCGCTGATGTTCGGCGCCATGGCGCGGCACGATTTGCGCGACCCCTATGCGCTGCCGGATGAGCCGCGCGATTGGCTGGCTGGCATTGAAGAAGGGGTGCGCGGCATGCGCGTCGCTTTGGTGCGGCGCATGGGCTTCGCGCCCCCCTTGGATGCGGAAGGCGAAGCCGTTTTGACCGCCGCCGCGCGGCTTCTTGAAGACCAAGGCGCCATGGTGGAGGAAGCCGATCCCGGCCTGCCCGATACCCGCGCGATTTTTGGCCGCGTCTGGGGTGTTGCTTTGGCGCGCATCATCGCGACCACGCCCGAGGATAAGCGCGAATTGCTCGATGCCGGCATTGCCGAGGTCGCGGCGCGGGAGGGCGAGATGCTCGCCGTGGATTACCTGGCCGCCGAGGCGATGCGCCTGGAAGCGGCGCATGCCATGGCGCGCTTCCATCAGCGCTACGATCTGGTGCTGACCGCCTGCACGCCGACCGCGGCCTTTGCCGCCGATCAGCCGACCATCCGCCCGGCGGAGGCGCTGTGGCGTGATTGGGCGCCTTGGACCTTCGCCTTCAACCTGACGCGCCAACCCGCCATAAGCGTGCCGGTGGCGCTGGATGCGGAAGGCATGCCGCGCGCGGTGCAGATTGTGGCGCCGCTCTACAGGGACGATCTGGCATTGCGCGGGGCGCGGGCATTGGAACGCGCGGCCAGCCTGCCCCTGGCGAATCCTGCGGAAAGCGCTAACTGAACCCTGTATCGGACAAGGACAGGCTAATGCGATTGGTCACTTTCTCGGATGGTTCGGGCATGCGGATTGGCGCCCTTGATGCCGCGGGCGATGTGCGAGACATCGCCGCCGCCGCGCCATCCCTGCCGCGCGACATGCTGGGGCTTATTGCGGCGGGCGCAGCAGCGCTAACCACGGCGCGGGATGCTCTTTCCAAGGCGCCGGTGGTAGCTGGGGCGAAGATCCTCGCCCCCATTCCGCGGCCGCCGAAGAATGTGTTTTGCGTCGGCAAGAACTACCATGAACACGCCAAGGAATTCGCGGGATCAGGCTTTGATGGCGGCGCCAAGGATGTGGTGCCGCCCTTCCCGGTTGTATTCTCCAAGCCGCATACGGCGATCATCGCGACGGGCGAACCCATTCTCAGCCATTTGGACCCGACAGGCGGGCTGGATTACGAAGGCGAATTGGCGATTGTGATTGGCCAGGGCGGGCGCGGCATATCGAAAGCCGCCGCACTGTCGCATGTGTTTGGCTATACCATCATCAATGACGTGACGGCGCGGCATTTGCAGAAGCGCCATAGCCAATGGGTGCTCGGCAAGGGTTTGGACAGTTTCTGCCCCATGGGGCCTGCCATCCTGACCGCGGATGAAGCGCCCGACCCCACCAAGCTTCGCCTGATCACGCATGTGAATGGCGAAAAGCGTCAGGATGCGCTGGTGGCGGATTTGATTTTTGACGTGCCAACGCTGATTGAAGCGATCAGCGCCGCCATTACGCTTGAACCCGGCGATGTGATTGCCACCGGCACGCCGGTTGGCGTTGGCATTGGCTTCACCCCACCGAAATTCCTGCAAAAGGGTGATAGGGTGCGGATTGAAATCAGCGGGATTGGTGTTTTGGAAAATCCCGTCGCTTGAACTGCAAAAACAGGGAGGAACAACACAATGCAAAGACGCGCTCTTCTGGTCGGGACTGCCGCGCTGCCCTTCGCCATGCCGGCGATGGCGCAGGAAAACTACCCATCCCGCGCCGTTTCCATGGTGGTGGCCTTCCCGCCTGGTGGCCAGGCGGATGTGGTCGGCAGGCCCGTGGCGGCCACGCTTGAAAAACTTTGGCGTCAGCCCGTGCCGATCACCAATCGCGGCGGTGCGGCGGGCGAAATCGGCAATGGTTTTGTCGCGCGCAGCACGCCCGATGGCTATACGCTGCTGATGGGGCTTTCCTCATTGACCTATATCCCGGAAGCCGCGCGAATCAATGGCCGCACGCCGGCCTATACGCCGGAAATGCTGACGCCGATTGCGTTGTTTTCCGCCGATCCCACCGTGCTGGTGGTGCCCGCATCCAGCCCCATTCGCACCATCGAGGAATTCATCGCGGATGTGAAAGCAAAGCCGGGGCAGATCGCCTATTCCTCGGCGGGGAATTATTCCGCCTTGCATGTGCCGATGGCGATGCTGTCCCAGGCAGCAGGCTTGCAAATGCTGCATGTGCCCTTCCAAGGCGGCGGCCCGGCGCTGACCGCGATTCTGAGCGGCCAGGTGCAGGCGCTGTCATCCGGCCCCGGTCCGGTGGCGCAGCATGTGCGCGATGGGCGCTTGCGCGCCTTGGCCACTTGGGGCCGGCAGCGTCTGAAGGGTTTTGAGGATGTGCCCACCCTGGTGGAAAAAGGCTTTTCGGATGTGGAATTCTACATCTGGGTTGGGATTTTCGCCCCCACCGGCACACCGCCCGCGATCATTGAACGCATTCGCGATGCCTCACGCCAGGTGGCGCAGGATCCGGATTTCATCCGCATCATGGCAGGCAGCGGCAATACGCTGGATTACCGCGATGGCGACGCCTTCCGCCGCTTCTATGATGAGGATGCGGGGCGCTTGCTGCGTGTGGTCCGCGCGCTGGGCAAGATAGAATAGCGCCCTTGCGAAGGGGCCCTTGCTGACGCAGGCTTGGGCCTTCGTCCAATAATAACGAGGATATCATGACCACCGAAGCGCAAATCACCGCCTGGCTTGCCACGCAACAGGACGCCATGCTCGCTGAGCTCAAGGAAATGGTGAATACCGATGGCGGTTCCTACGACAAGGCGGGCGTGGATCGCACCGGCGCCCAGGTGAAGCGCTTTCTGGAAGGCCAGGGCATCGCGGTGGAAGTGGTGCCGCGCGAAAAGCATGGCGATTGCCTGCGCGGGATTGTGCCGGGCGCGCATGAAAT
>JBIIIE010000159.1:0-6473 GCA_044235135.1 Roseomonas sp.
GCAGGTTTGGTATGATGCGGTGATCATCGGGCAGGATAGCCATGCCGGCACCACACCGCCTTCCGCGCGGCGCGATGCGCTGGTGGCCGCCGCGCGCGTGATTGAACGCGTTGATGCGCTGATGCGCGCGCGCGGCGAAGATGGCCGCGGCACGGTGGGTTTTTTGCAAGTGCTGCCCGCCAGCCGCAATGTGGTGCCGGGCGAAGTGCGCTTCAGCGTCGAATTCCGCCACCCGTCAGATGCTGAAATCCAGGGCCTCGCGGAAAGCTTCCCGGAAGAAGCGAGCAAGCTGGTGGAGGCCAATGGCTGCAAGCTGGAATTGACCGAGTTGTTCCGCATCCCGGCCCAGCCCTTTGATCCCGCCTGCGTTGACCTGGTGCGCCAGGCCGCCAAGCGCCTGGGCCTCCCTGCGCGGGAGATCATCTCGGGCGCCGGGCATGATGCGGTTTATGTCGCGCGTTCCGTGCCGACCGCGATGATCTTCACGCCCTGCAAGGATGGGCTTTCGCATAATGAAGCTGAGAGCATCATGCCGGAAGAAGCCGAAGCCGGTTGTCAGGTGCTGTTCGAAGCGGTGGTGGCGCGGGCCAATCGGGCCATCTGACTACGGGCACAACACTTGCTTGGCCTTGGATTACAACTCAGCAAAAGGATAGTCGCCAATGAGCGATTTTGATCTGGTCATTCGTGGCGGCACCATTGGTACAGCAAGCGCTGTTTTTGATGCGGATATTGGCGTCAAGGATGGTGTCATCATGGCGATTGGCAAGAACCTGCCCAATGGGCGTGCGGAACTGGATGCCAGGGGCAAGCTTGTTCTGCCAGGCGGTGTGGATACCCATACGCATATTGAGGAACCACGCGGTGGCGGGCCGACCGTCAATGCCGATAGTTTCATCACCGCCGGCGCTTCGGCGGCTGCGGGTGGCACCACCACGGTGATAGGCTTCGCGCGGCAGGAACGCGGCGGCTCACTGACCCAGGCGGTGGCGGAACATCACGAAAGGGCCAAGAAAAGCCTGATTGACTACAGCTTCCACATGATCCTGACCGATCCGAGCCCGGATATCCTGCAGGATCAGGTGCCGGCGCTTATCGCTTCGGGCCATCGCAGCCTCAAGATTTTCCTGACCTATGAAGGGGCGCGCATTTCGGATGCTGAGGCGTTGCAAGTGCTGGCCACGGCGCGCCGGCATGGCGCGCTGGTCTGCATCCATGCCGAACATCATGACCTGATTGATTTCCATAAGAACGCGTTGCTGGCGGCGGGCTTGACCCTGCCCAAGCATCATGCCTGGTCGAAGCCGATGGTGGTGGAGCGCGAATGCGTGCATCGCGTCTGCGCCATGGCGGAAGCGCTGGATGTGCCTATTCAGGTTTTCCATGTCTCTGGCGCCGAAAGTGCTGAGGAAGTTGAACGCGCGCAAAAGCGCGGCCTGAAGGTCTGGGCAGAAACCTGCCCGCAGTATTTGACACTGACTACGGAAGATCTGGATCGCCCCGGCTTTGAGGGCGCCAAATATGTCTTCAGCCCGGCGGCGCGGACTGCCCCGGATCATGCGGCGCTATGGGATGCGATGCGGCGCGGCGTCATTAGTAATGTGAGTTCGGATCACGCGCCAACCCGCTATGCCGGGCCGGATGGCAAGACGGCTTTCGGACTGGATGCGCCTTTCACCAAAATCCCGAACGGCCTGCCCGGGCTTGCGACGCGCATGCCGATCCTATTCAGCGAAGGGGTGGTGAAGGGGCGGATTTCCTTGCAGCAATTCGTGGCGCTGACAGCGACCAATCCGGCCGAGATTTTCGGCATGGCGCCGCGCAAGGGCAGTATCGCGGTCGGCGTAGATGCGGATTTCGCGCTTTGGAATCCGACACGCCGCGTCACCATCACAAATGATATCCTGCTGCATGGGTCGGACCACACGCCTTATGAAGGCATGGAAGTCACCGGATGGCCGGAAGCCACTTTTGTCCGCGGTGTTCCCGTGGTGCAGGGCGGCAAGGCCGTGGTTGGGGCTGGCCATGGCCAATTCATCCCGCGCGGCGCTTATGAAATGATCAAGCCGCGCGGCGTTTTCCCAGGTCCGTTCAATCCGGTGGATGGCGTGGCTGTCTGATCCTTTCTGCCACCGGCGGATGGCTTCAGATTGAAGCCATCCGTCTGAGGCCCACCATCCGATCACACAGGAACAACACGAAAATCGTCAGTAGAATGAGCAGGGTTGATACCGCGGCGAGGGTTGGGTCAGGACTGATTTCAAGATAGTTCAGCAATTGGATGGGCAAGGTTTTGGTGCGCACATCCACAAGAAACATGGAAACCGGGTAATTGTCGAAGCTTGCGATGAAGGCGAATAGCGCGCCCGAGACGAAGCCAGGCAAGATATTGGGCACCAATACGCGCCAAATCGCCGTGGGGTAGGAATAGCCAAGGGTGCGGGCGGCATCAACCATGGCGAAGTCAAACAGGCTCAAGCTTGCCAAGACTGTACGCATGATGAAGGGCATGGTGATCACCACATGCGCAATCAGCAGCGAAAACCAAGCATCGCGCAGCCCCAATTCACGCATTGCTTGCAGCATGGCGATACCGAGCACGAGCCCCGGCAGCATCAGCGGTGAGACCATGAAAGTGGCAACAGCCTCGGCCCCTGGCAGGCGGCCGCGAATCAGCGCAATGGCGCAAAGTGTGCCCAGCAGCAGGGAAATCGCCGTGGAAAGGGCGGCGATCTGCGCGGAAAGGCCAAGGGCTGACAGCAACCCATCCACATTGCGAATACGCCCATACCATTGCAGCGAAAATCCCTCAGGCGGGAAAGCAAAGATTGGCGCTTCGGTGAAGGAAACGGGTATAACCACCACAATTGGCAGCAGCAGGAAAGCAATGGTCAGGAACAACGCGAAACTCGTCAGTCCGCGGGCGAAGCGTTCCATATTCAGCTTCCTTTCGCCGTGCCAAGTCGGCGTTGCAGAATTGCGGCGCCAATCACCACTACTACGGCCAGTGTCAGCAGCACCGCCGCCATGGCTGCCCCCAATTGCCAATCGCGCAGATTAAGGAAGGCCTTGGCCATGACCATGGACATGGTCATGTAGCGATCGCCCATCAGAAGTGATGGTGTGACATAGGCCGCTACGGCAAGTGAAAACACGATGGAAACGCCGGCGACCACGCCGGGCAAGGAAAGCGGCAGTGTCACACGCGTGAAGCGAAACCAGGGTGACGCACCAAGGGTTGCCGCCGCATCGGGAAGGCGCGGGTCCATCATGCGCACCACTGAATAGATTGGCAAAACCATGAACGGCAGAAATACATTGATCATGCCAGCGTAAAGCGCGAATTCGGTGAAGATCATGCGGATGGGCCGTTCGATCAGACCAAGATTGAGCATCAGCCAATTCAGGATGCCATCGCGCCTGAGGACTATGCCCCAGCCGAATGATTTGACGATGATGGAAACCGTGAGTGGCAGGAAGACCAACGCAAAAAGTACCACCTGCCGCCAGCCCTTGGCCCGCGCCAGCGCGAAGGCTGCGGGATAGCCCAGGATCAGCGCCCCAGCCGTGGTGATCAGCGCCAATTGCAAGGTCTGACCAATGACCTTGATGTAGTAATCATCGCCCAGAACGCGGGCGTAACCGGCCAGCGTGAAGCCATCCGCACCGCGTATTGAAGACCACAACATCAATAGCAAAGGTGCAAGAAAGACCAGCGCCATGAAGATGAGCCCCGGAAGCGCCAGGAAGGCCAGCGGATCAAGCTTCCGCCCCGTGGAAGCTGGCGCCATCATGCGGGAAAGGCCATTGTATCGGCCACCCGAAAGCCAAAACTGACTTCCTGCCCAGTGGTCACACCCGCAGGCAGGCGGGACAATTCCAGGATCACGCGATCCTCACCTTCCGCTGGTGCATCGAGGTGAATCTGCGTGCGCGACCCCAGGAAAGAGATATCGGAAATCCGTCCTTGCAGCGTATTGAGCGTCGCTTCCGCTTGCGGCGCCAACAGCATTGCCTCGGGTCTGACTGCAACGGCCACAGATGACCCCGCCATGAAGGAAGCGGGGGCGCGCAGAACACCAAAGGCCGTTTGCACTTCAACCATGCCATTGCTGCTGCCAAGCACCTTCCCCGAAAGCTTGGTGGACTGGCCTACGAAATCCAGCACGTAAAGGCTGGTGGGCGCGTTATAGAGCGTCACCGGATCGGTCAATTGCTCAATCTGGCCGGCATTCATCACTGCCACGCGGTCTGAAACGACCAGCGCTTCCTCCTGATCATGAGTCACAAAAATCGCTGTAATGCCGACCTCTCGCAGCAATTGCTTCAATTCAACCTGCATGGTTTCCCGTAATTTCCGATCCAGCGCGGAAAACGGCTCATCCAACAGCAATAGACTTGGGCGCACCACCAGCGCGCGCGCCACCGCCACGCGCTGCTGCTGCCCACCGGAAAGCGCGGTGACAGGCTTTTCGCCATGGGCTTCCATGCGCACAAGGGCCAAGGCCTCGGCAACGCGCGGCGCAGCTTCAGCTTTTGAAACACCGCGGGCGCGCAGCCCGAAGGCGATATTTTCCGCAACCGTCAGATGCGGAAACAGTGCATAGTTTTGAAACACTACGCCTATATTGCGGTTATGCGCCGCAAGCGCCGTGATGTCGCGACCACCGACGGAAATTCGGCCGCGATCCGGGTGCAGCAAGCCAGCAATGCAGCGCAGTAACGTTGTTTTGCCGCAGCCCGAAGGGCCGAGTAGGGAAACGAATTCGCCCTGAGCGACCGAAATGCTCAGATCACGCAGCACTGTGGCGGCGCCGAAACGCTTATCGGCGCCGCTTACCACCAAATAGTCTGTTTGCATGATGCCTCTGATTTACCGAGCAGCGATTTCGCGTTCGAAGCGTTCAATCCAACGGTTGCGGTTATCGGCGAAATATTCCCAATCCAGCACAACCAGAGGCGGGAGGCTGAATTCACTTGGCATCACGGTCTTGGTATTGGTGGGCTTGCTGAAAAAAGTACGCCCGATCAAGGCTTGTGTTTCCGGGTTCAGCAATTCATCAATGAACTTCATGCCAAGTTCCGGATTGGGGCCGCCCTTCACCAGTGCCACACCGGCCGGCATCGCAACCGTGCCTTCCTTCGGATAGGCCAGGTCAACAGGTGCGCGCTGGCTTTTGCGGAATAGCGTGGTGCGGCTATCGGGGGAAAGGTAGATATCCACCTCCCCGCTTTCATGGAGCTGCTGCGCCTGAGGCGGGTTCGTAGTGATTTGCAGAATATTTGGCCGCAATTCCCGGAGTTTGCCAAAACCCTCATCGGCAAGCTTGAGACATTCGTTGAGCGGCTTTCCGGTGGCAAGCTGAGTTGCCGCCAATAGAGGCACTACTGCCTGTGTAATGCGCATGGAGATAACGATAATCTTATCGCGATACTTCCTGTCCCAACAATCGGCATAGCTGGTCGGAGCGGTGCGGACATTGCGGGTATTGTAGGAAATGGAGGCCGCCGGAAAGCACCAATTCGTCCACATGGCATCGCGTGGGCGCGCTTCAGGCTGAACGTCAGCCAAGTTTGGGATGTTGGTGCCCTTCAGCGTGGTGATCAATCCCTCGCGTTCGGCGAGGATCAGAACAGGGTCATCCATCATGGTGACCGTCATGGTGGGCCTTGCGCGATTGGAGCGCATTTTCTCAAGATTAATCAGGCTGTTTGTGCCTTCAAAAAGAATCTTGAAGCCATGCTTGCGTTCAATGAGTGGAAAAAGGATATCGGTCAGACCGGGAGAGGCCGGACCACCCACAAAGATTTCACGGGTTTGTGCGCGCACCACGGCGGGGGCAGCCAGCAGACCGACCGCAGATTGCAGCAATAGGCGACGAGGGGGTGCAAACGTCATGGCTAGGCTCCATTTCTCAAGAGCAACCTGACGTCGCTCCTGCGCAAGAGCAGCAATAACCGTGCCGGGGCCTTGTCCGTTCCGTAAAAAATTTTCTAATCGCAACTTTCCTGAAGTGAGGCGGTGTTCGCTATTTGCGTGAAGGCGCCCTGTGCCTAACCCCCCACCAGTTTCGCCACCATATAAGCAACAGCCGCAGCCAGCCCGCCGATCAGCAAAGTCTGCACCGCGCCCCGCCCGGCGGGCAGCCCGGTTGCTTTCGCCTTCAGCCAGCCAAAGCCCGCCAGCGCCACGCCAGTAATGCAGGCGGAAATAACCAGCGCCTGTTGCGTGTTGTCCAGCAGCATATAGGGCGAAAGCGGCAATAGCCCGCCCACCACATAAGCACCGCCAATCGTGACCGCGGAACGTGCCGCGCGATCCGGCTGCGGTTCCTTCAAATCCAATTCGAAGCGCATCATGAAATCCACCCAACGGCGCTTATCGGCGCAAATGCTATCCACGGCTGCGCGCAAGGCATCGCCGCGCACGCCATAGCGATGCAGGATCGCTGCCACTTCCCAACGTTCACGAT
>JBIIIE010000160.1:0-6468 GCA_044235135.1 Roseomonas sp.
GCCGGCGTAATAATCCTGCAGGAAGCATTCCGCATTGCTGTAGGTAAGGTTCATCACCGGCACGGCGCCGTTGCGCGCCTTGGCCGCCGCCGTGCCCTTGCCAACGCGCGGGAAGATGGTGGATGCGCCCTTTACGCCGGTCTTGCTGCGCACGGTGGGGCGCAGCTTGCTGCCCTGGCGCTGATAGGCTTCAGCGACTTCGGCTTCGAATTGCTTGACGAAGGCTTGTTCAATGGTTCCGGACATGCGTTTGCCTGTCTTTCATTTGGGGTTGAGGGAAATCGCCGTGCCGGTTGACGCCATGGGCCGGGGTAAGGCGAAGGCACGCCACGCCCTTTCGGGTTGTGCGGCGGCAAAGGGGTGGGGCGGGTGCAGTTTCAGGGGTTAACCGCACCCGCCCCCTTCGGTCAGGGCGAGCAATCCATGGCTCAAGCCCCGCCGGATGCTCTTGAGAACTTGTCCCGCCCGCTTTCGTGCCTGGGACAAGCGTTCAAGCCTTGCTGGATTGCATTTTTCGAGCCTTCGAATAGGTCCGATTGCCTCGAAAATTTCCAAGGTTCAGCTTCTCTTTAGGCTCGCAACTCTTCAGGGTTAGCGGCCTTGCTGGGCAGACCGCGTTAGGTCATCATCAACGGGCACGCGAGTCAGGCATCTGCTCCGGTTGCGCTAACTGGAATCTTCAACCTTGCAGGAAAGCTTCGTCGCATGCCTTCCGTCATAACCATCCGCCCTGTCACGAGCGACGATTTCCCGCAGTGGCGAGCGCTCTGGGACGGCTACAACGCCTTTTACGCCAGAGCGGGAGACACAGCCTTGCCCGAGGCAATTACGCGAGCCACCTGGGATAGGTTCCACAATCAGAATGAACCGGTACATGCGTTGGTTGCTGTAGAGGGCACCCTTGTTGTCGGGCTGGTGCACTACTTGTTCCATCGCAGCACGACACGGCTAAACGAGGTCTGCTATCTGCAAGACCTGTTCACGCGCCCAAGCCACCGGGGTCTTCGCATCGCTCAGAAACTCATCGAGGCTGTATATGCCGCAGCGCGCGAGGCCGGAAGTAGTCGCGTGTATTGGCAAACGCAGGCAACCAACGCCTCCGGCCGGGCACTCTACGACAAAGTTGCGCACCATGCGGGCTTCATCGTCTACTCGCACGAGCTTTAGTGACGACACCCGAACATGGCTAAGTGTAACCGCACCCGCCCCCTTCGGTCGGGGCGAGCGATCCATGGCTCAAGCCCTGCCGGATGCTGGATCAGCCGCCAACCATGCGGCGGAAGCCATCGGTCACGCGTTTCACGAATTCCGGTTCACGTGTGCGCCAATAGCGTGGGTCGCGCATCATCTCACGCAGTGCGGTTTCATCCGCCACCGGTGCTGCATCAGCCTTGCGCGTGACGGCGGGTTCACCCTTTTCCATCATGCGGTAAAGCGCCATGACACCTTCTGAGGTGGTGGAGAGCGCTTCAAAAACCGCATCCGGCAGATTGGCGCGGCCCCAGGCGGAGATTTGCTGCGCAATGCGGCGGAAGCGTTCCTCGCCGCCGAAATGCTCACGCAGTTTTTCCACCTGGCGATCCGCTTCGAATTGCGCGGCGGCTTCGGCAATCATCGGCAATAAGCGTTCCGCGGCCAGATCATAGACAAGCTGCGCCTGGGCCGGTGTGAAGCCTGCTTCATGCAGGCGCTGGTTCACATCCTCATCCGCGCAGCAGAGATCATGCTTGGGCGTGATTTGATAGTCAGCGGGGCTATCGGGAATGCCAAGGCTGCGGCGAAAGCGCTGCAGTTCTTCAGCCGGCGCATCAGCGCCAGGTGGGGCGATGCGTTGCGACAGGCGGCGTTCCAATTCGCGGTAGGATTTCAGCAGCGCATCCACGCGCAGCTGGCCCGCTTCTGAATCCCAGAATTTCTCTGGCACATCTTCGGGACGCGTGGATGAATTGGGCTGTTCGCCAAGCGCATTGGCCAGCAGATCCTCGGGCATGGGGCTTACTCCTGATGGGGGGATGAGAGCATTTCGGCGGGCGTGCCGAGGGTGCGGGAAAGCCAGCGCGTTGTGGCTGGGATATTGATTTCAGCAACCGCTTGCGGGCCAAGACCGCGCAGCGCTTCCAGGAACAGCAGCGCATTCGCCGCATCCGCGCGGCCCTGCACTTGCGCGAGTGGGCTGCGATAACGCAGCACTGCTTCGCGCCCATCCAATAGCAGCGGCGCGATATCGCCGCGCCGGCGCAGGATGGAAAGGCAACGTGCAATCAGCGGTGTCAGCAATTCCGCCTGCAGCCGCCCGTAAGTTGCGCCCAGAAGGCGCGATGTCTCCGCAGCGCGTTCCAGTACTTCGGTCGCGGTCATGCGCTGGTCGCGCTGCGGGCCGAGCCTATCGGCCAGCAAGGCGGTGCGGATGCGCGCGCGCAAATCATTCAGCACAAGCTGCGAGACATCAAAGCTGCCGGGCGCGGCCAGCGGCGTGAGGCCGGAAGACCCCGGCGCTTTCGGGATGATGGCGCCGGGTACCAGGCGGACTGTTGCCGGGTTCAGCACACCATCATCTTCCGCCTGCCAGATGCCGGTGACGGCGATGGAGGCATTGGCGAGTACCAATTCCACCACCTTATTCGCGGTGCGGATATCGGGCAGTGCTTTCGCCACTGGGCCACGGCCATAGCTTTCGCCGGGCGCCTTCAACCAGCGAAAGGCGATGAAGGGATTTTCCGCAAAGCTGCCCTCGGCCAGCATGGTCGGCGCATCGCCATCGGCGGCGATGGCGGCGAAGCGATAGCCGGCACGATCAGGCCAAATCGCTTCAATGATGCGATGCGGTGTTGCATCCGCCGTATCGCCCTTGCGACGCGGCGGCAGGCAGCCCGGAAAGCGCGCCATCAGCGCCGCTTCGGGCATGTTGAGCGCGCGGAATACCGTATCCAGCCGGCCGGAAGGGCCTTCTTCCAGCACCGCATCCTGCATTGGAATGGCGGTGAAACGAAGTGCCGAGGCTTCGCCCGGTGCGGCTTCTTCCACCAACATCAGGCCCGTGCCGGTGATCACCAGGTCAAGAAAAGCCTGATGCATTTCAAGCGCGAAATTTGAGCGATCGAAATGGGTTTGCAGCACCTCGGCCGCTTCTTCCAAAACGGCGGCGGCCTGCTGTTCATGGGCGTCTTGCGTTGGGCGGCCGGGTGCCAGGCCAAACCAGCGCGACCAGGGCGGCGTGAGTTCCGCCAGCAACGAAGCGGAAAGTTGTTCCGCGGCATCGGCGGCGGTCGCGTCAAACAGCGTGGCACCGCTGCCGATTGGGGGCAGCACATGATTGTAGCAATCGCGCCAAATGCCTTCATGGCGTTGTCGCGCAGCGAGTGCGGCTTCGTAGCGCGCCAGGATATCATGCGGGGTCATGTGCTTCATTCCCCGAGCAAGGAACGGCGCGTGGTGATGAAATCCGGCATGCTGCCAAGCAGACCACGCGCGGAGGTCGCGATGGTGCCCTGCATGCCGCGCGTGGCGCGGGCGCGGTTTTCAACGCGCGCTTCGGATGCCGTGGCTTCTGCCGCCGGTGAAGGCGGTGGTGCGCTGATGACGCTTGTCGGCGCCACATAAGCTGCCGGCGCCGGAGCTGGTGCCACCAAGGCGGGTGCCGGGCTTGGCGGGGGGATGATCTTCGGCTTTGGCGCTTTGAAGAGGCCACCCATGCGCGCTTCTCCGTAAAAGGGTTGGCGCCCCACCAAAAAGCCATGAGCCCAGCGCCTTCTTGTGGAAGAGGCCGGGCCCATGGAAGTTTCGGGAGGAGCGAGAGAGGAAGACCTTCAGGCGCACTTCGCCCGTTGGCGTGAGTTTGATAGCCTAAAGCCAAGCGCGCGTCAAGATATTTTTCCTAAAAAATTTTCAGAGCGATTTTGCAACCTGCGATAGAGCCCGAAAGGCGTCAAAGCGCGTGGCGCATCGGCGCCCAGAAGGGCGCGGCAAAGCGCCACGCAGCTCAGCCCAAAGATCGGCGGCAGCAGGCGCGGTGCGGCGGGGCTGGGGGTGAAGGGCCCGCGCAGATGGAAGCCCGCGCGGCGGTAAAAGCCAGGCAGATCGAAGCCCGGGTCAAGCGGCAGATGCGCCACGATCAGCCGGCCCGAAAGCGGGTCCAGCACGGTCCAGCCTTGCGCATCATGGATGGCGGCGAAGCAATGGCGAAAGCCACGCTTCAGGGGGTAAAGCCAGGGCTGATCCGCGCGGCCACCGAAGAAAAGCCAGATGGTTTGTGGTAATTCTTCAGCATATGTATGGGAAATACGTGGCTTCATGCGACGATGCCCTTCACGCGGAGCGGCCATTCCAACCGGTCCAGCGCTTCACGCCACAGCCGCCAATCATGTTTTTCGGACGGGTAGCGCGGGTCGGGGGCGGCGGCCCTTTCGCCCCAAATGCGGAGAATGCGCGCATGGGTCAGGTCAATGCGACGGTGGCGATAAAGCCGATCAAGGCACTTCACCACATCATCCGGCTCACAAGGGCGCTGCTTGTCGCCTTTGCCCGCGACAATGCGGGCACCATCGCGCCGCGCCATGAGGGCGGCCATGGTCCAGAACCAGGCTTCCTCGGCGGAATGAAAGGGCTCGGCCTGGCTGATTGAGGCAAAGCGGGGGCTGTAATGGGTCTTTTGTGCTGCGATCATTGGGGGGAATCTCGCCTTATGGTTGTGGAACAAAGGGAGAATAACCGCATAAATTGCCAGGAGCAAGAGAAAAAAGGAAAACTGACCTATTGAATTTTGACACAAGACCTAGGATATATTGCACAGAAACCAGAACCATATCTGGAATCGGGACCCCCGCAGCATCGCGGGCATATGAGGAAGTAGCCCATGCGGCATGAGGATATTTGGCGCGCGCTGGATGCGCTCGCGGCGGAATACGGGCTTTCGGCTTCGGGGCTCGCGAAAAAGGCCGGGCTTGATCCGACAGCCTTCAACCCATCAAAGCGCGTGGGCGCGGATGGCCGGGCGCGGTGGCCTTCCACGGAAAGCATCGCCAAGGTTTTGGATGCGCTTGGCGCGCGCATGGATGATTTCGCGGCGCTGGTCACCGGCGCCACTGCGATTTCCCGTAGCGGGCGCGGCGTGGTCAATCGGCGCATTCCCCTGATCGGCCTGGCTCAGGCGGGTGGTGAGGGGTATTTCGATGATGGCGGCTATCCGGTGGGCGGCAGCTGGGATGAAATCTCCTTGCCGGAAATTGGCGATCCAAATGCCTATGCTTTGGAGATTTCGGGCGATTCCATGGAACCGGTATTCCGCGATGGGGATGTGGTGATCGTCTCCCCCGCCGCGCCGGTGCGCCGTGGGGATCGTGTTGTCGTGCGCACGCGCCGGGGTGAGGTGATGGCCAAGGAATTGCGCCGCCATTCGGCGAAGCGGATTGATGTGGCAAGCCTCAATCCCGCGCATCCCAGCTATAGTTTCGAATTGCCGGAAATTGCCTGGGTGCATCGGATTGTCTGGGCGAGCCAGTAACCGGCGCTTCAACCAATCGTCTTGATCGCCAGACCAAAGGCGCCTTGCGCGAAGCGGCGCATATTGGCGCGACGATCGGCGCTGCCGGTCTCAAGCGTAATCACGCGCTCAACGCCAGGCCCCACCACGGCAATGCAGCTATGCCCTGCCGCATCGCCATAGCGATTGCCGGTGGGGCCGGCGGCGCCGGTCTCGGCAAGTCCCCAGTCAGCACCATGTTTTTCGCGCACGCGGCGCGCCAGCAATAGGGCATAGGCTTCACTTGCGGATCGCATGCCGGCCATGTCTTGCGCGGTGATGCCAAGCAGCGCCTCACGCGCTTGCGCGGTATAGATCACGCCACCGCCGAGGAAATAGGCGGATGCGCCTGGTTCAGCGAGCAGGGCCGCCGAGATCAGCCCGCCGGTTGAGGATTCCGCCACCGCAATGCGTTGGCGCCTGGCCTTCAAGCACGCCGCAAGGGCCGCCGCTGAAACATGCAAGGCTTCCATGCTGAATTCCCTTCACCCGCCGGAGATGTGTTTCCAATAGCGATGCGTCACCGCCAGCGCCAGCAGGCCGCAGCCCGCCATCAGCGCGGTGGCGATGGGCGCGCCCAGAAACTCCGCGGCGATGCCAAGGCCAATAAAGCCAATCGGCCCCATGCCGATGCAAACCGAAAGCAGGCCCAAGACGCGGCTCCGCAAGGCAACCGGCGTTGCCAGATAAATCAGCGTGGGCTGCATGATGCCGAAACCTGAACCGCCAATGCCCACCAGAATCAGCGCGATGCCTGCCATCCATGGATTGGGAATCACTGCGAAGGCGATCACCATGCAAAGATACATGGAAAGGCCACCAACATAGCAGCGCCGGTAAAGCGCAGGGCCGATGAAAAGCGTGATCAGCACCGCCCCCACCAGCGCGCCCACGCCATCCATGCTGGCGAGCACTCCAACCCCTTCAGGCCCCAAGGCCAATTGGTCCTT
>JBIIIE010000161.1:0-6413 GCA_044235135.1 Roseomonas sp.
CAGCATTTTCATGCACCTGACGCTGGTGCCCTATATTCCCTCAGCCGGCGAATTGAAAACCAAGCCGACGCAGCATAGCGTGAAGGAATTGCTGGGCCTTGGCATTCAACCGCAGATTTTGCTCTGCCGGTGTGACCGGCCCATTCCGGAAAATGAGCGGCGCAAGATCGCGCTATTCTGCAATGTGCGCCCTGAAAGCGTGATCCCCGCACTTGATGCCAGCACGATTTATGAAGTGCCCTTGGCCTATCACGCTGAAGGGCTGGATGTGGAAGTGCTGCGCCATTTCGGGCTTTCCGCCTTTGGTGAGCCCGACATGTCCGGCTGGCAGCGCATTGTGAACGCCATCAAATCACCGGAGGGCGAAGTGACCATCGCGGTGGTGGGCAAATACACCAATCTGCTTGATGCGTATAAGTCGCTCTCAGAAGCCTTGATTCATGGCGGCATTGCGCATCATGTGCGCGTCAAGCTGGACTGGGTGGATAGTCAAATCTTTGAAGATGACGCCGCAGCACTCGCGCGGCTTGAACATGTGCATGGCATTCTGGTGCCAGGCGGCTTTGGCGAACGTGGCACGGAAGGCAAGATTGAAGCGGTGCGCTTTGCGCGTGAACGCAAGCTACCCTTCTTTGGCATTTGCTTTGGCATGCAGATGGCCGTCATTGAAGCGGCACGCAATCTGGTTGGTTTGAAGGGCGCGTCTTCCACTGAATTCGGACCATGTTCCGAACCGGTGGTTGGCCTGCTGACGGAATGGCAGCGCGGCAATCAGGTGGAACGGCGCGATGCCAGTGCCGATCTGGGCGGCACCATGCGGCTTGGCGTCTATCAGGCGCGGTTGGCAGAAGGATCGCTTGTACGCTGCGTTTATGGCGATAAGCCGGAAATCCAGGAACGCCACCGCCACCGCTATGAGGTGAACATCGCCTATCGCGACAGGCTTGAAGCAGCCGGACTGCGCTTTTCCGGCCTATCGCCAGATGGCGTGCTGCCGGAGATTGTTGAATACCCGGATCATCCCTGGTTCATCGGCGTGCAATATCATCCTGAATTGAAATCCAAACCCTTTGAACCACACCCGCTTTTCGCGGGCTTCATTGGTGCCGCGGTGCGGCAGGCGCGGTTGGTATGATGCGCCACGTGAAGGCGGGCAATGTCACCTTTGGCAATGATTTGCCGCTGGTGTTCATTTGTGGCCCCTGCCAGATTGAAAGCCGCGCACACGCGCTGGAAACGGCACATGCGCTCAAGGAAATCGCCGCATCCGTTGGCGTGCCCCTGATCTATAAATCATCCTTCGACAAGGCCAATCGCACCAGCCTTGCCGCCGCGCGTGGCATTGGCATGGCGGAGGGCCTGGCCATTCTGGCGGAGGTGCGCGCAACAACGGGCCTGCCCGTGCTGACCGATGTGCATAATGCCGAACAATGCGCCCCGGCAGCCGAGGCGGTGGATGTGCTGCAAATCCCGGCGTTTTTATGCCGTCAGACAGATTTGCTGCTGGCCGCGGGCGCCACGGGCCGCGCCATCAATGTGAAAAAAGGCCAGTTCCTGGCACCGTGGGACATGAAAAATGTCGCGGCGAAAATCGCGAGTACGGGGAACCACAATATCCTGCTCTGCGAACGCGGCGCTTCGTTTGGCTATAACACGCTGGTGTCTGACATGCGGGCTTTGCCGATCATGGCGGAGACCGGCTACCCGGTAGTGTTTGATGCGACGCATTCCGTGCAGCAGCCCGGCGGGCAGGGCACTTCCAGTGGCGGCCAGCGCGAATTCGCGCCGGTGCTGGCACGCGCCGCAGTGGCGGTGGGTGTGGCGGCGGTTTTCATCGAAACCCATGCGGACCCGGATCATGCGCCTTCCGATGGGCCGAATATGATTCCTCTGCGGGAGATGCCGGCACTGATCGCGCGGCTGAAGGCCTTTGATCGGCTGGCGAAAAGCGGCTGAGTTGGGCACTGCCCCGTAAGCGCATTCGCGCCATCAGCCCGTAAAGCCACAAATGCGCCATGCGCGCCAAGCGCCGCGCGGCAGATCATCGGCAATCAGAATCGCCGCCGCGGTATAGAAAATCGGCGTGGCCAATCACCCCATGGAACAGGATGGTGAGGTAATTATAACACGTCCGGCTCATGGCGCATTCCTTGAGGAAACCGCCACGGGCCTAGAGCATGGTCTTGCTGCCCGCCATGATGAGGATCAAGGGATGCCTGTGGGATTTCAGCCTTGCAGCCTGATCCCTGAATCCCTGATCACCCGTCCCCATTTGGCGATATCATCAGCAATCCTGGCGCGCATCTGTTCGCTATCGCCATCCACAATATCAAGGCCAAGCCCTGTAAAGCGCTGGCGCATGGCGGGGTCCGCCAAAATCGCGCGCGATGTGGCCTGTACACGATTCAGGATGGGTTGCGGCGTACCCGCAGGCGCCATGGTCCCGAACCAGGAACTCGCTTCAAAGCCGGGGAAGCCTTGCTCCACCAGCGTCGGGATTTCAGGCGCATTGGCCGAGCGTTGCAAGGTGGTTATACCAAGACCGCGCAATTGGCCATCGCGCACCATGGGCAGCACCGCGCCGATATTCTGGATGCCAAGTTGTACACTACCATTCAGCACATCGGCCATATTCGCGCCGCGATAGGGGATATGTTCCATCTTGATGCCGGCCTGGCTGCAGAACATTTCGCCTGCGGCATGCTGCGGCGTGCCGACGCCCGGCGTTCCATAGGATACCTTGCCAGGATTCGCTTTCGCATAGGCAATCAATTCCTGGATACTGCGCGGTGGAAAATCACGGTTTGACACGAATAGCGATGGCATGGCGAAGGCAAGGTGGATCGGCGCCAGATCCTTCACGGGATCGAAAGGCAGGCGTTGCAGGTTAGGCAAAAGGGTCAAGGCCGCACTTGCCGCCCACATCAGCGTATAGCCATCAGGCGCGGATTTCGCGACGCGATCAACGCCAATCGCACCCGAATTGCCGGCGACGTTTTCCACGACAACCGGCTGGCCCCAGGCTTCCGAAAATCTCTGCGCAAAAATGCGCCCCGTCACATCCGTGGCGCTGCCCGCAGTGAAGCCCACTACCAGCCGCACCGGGCGGTCCGGCCAATTGGTTTGCGCCAAGGCACTGCCCGAGGCGCTGGCCCCGATCAAACCGGCGCTGCCCAGCAATACCCGACGCCGCGAAAATGCGTCATTCATGGCAATCTCTCCCCGATGTTCTTGGTCACGCCGGGGTAAGCCCCAGCGCTTCAGGGAGAGCCTAACCTTGGAAAACCCGTGCCGTCCATTAGTTCGAAGAGGCTGGGTTCAGGTCGCTACCTGCCGCGCCATATCCCGTTGCGCAAGCGCCACCCCGGCCGCCCAAGCCGGCACGAGCGTGCGCGGCTTTTCGAACCAGAGACAGGTTTCTTCAATACCACGTGCCGGGCACCAGATGCGCCCTTCCCCAAGCAGGCCAAAGCCTAACAGGCGCACAACCGCCAGCGAAGCCACATTATCCGGCTGCACCGCCGCGCGTAGACAATCAACATCCATATGCTTGAAGGCCAATTCCACCGCGACCGGCCCCGCTTCGCGCATCAGCCCCTGGCCCTGATACGGCTCCCCGAGCCAATAAGTGGTCAGCGCCACCTTATCGTCGCCCGGCGGACAGACCAGGCTGACCCAGCCGCAAATCGCGCCATCGGATTTTCGTTCCAGCACCAGCGGCAGGGACCGCCTTTCCGCCGCAGCGCCGCGGGCGGAGCTGATTTTCTCCTCCGCCATCGGCGGTGAAAATGGCACGGGCCAGGAGGCAAGGCGCTTGCTGATCGCCTCGGTCATCATCTCCGCAATTGCCGGGGCATCGCGACCTTCGACGCAGCGCATCCGAAGGCGAGGCGTTTCTGCTACGGGAGCAGTTGGGAGAAAAACAACCATAAGATGTATATAGATCAGGAAAATCTATTTGGCTAGAAAATTTTTTAATCTTTTCACAGCTTTTCCGCGAGGTTGATCGAATAAGCGCGACAGGGAAAATTTCCCATGACTCACACGGGCTCGGCGTTGGGAAAATTCCAGGAAGCCGGCCAGCCCATTGCGCCGCCCGAAACCAGAATCCCCTGATCCGCCAAAGCCAAGCGCCTGAAAACCGGCGAATTCCACGGTGCGCCCGGCGATGATGGCGCTACCCCTGGCAATTCGCGCCACCTGATTTTCTTCCTCTACCGACGCACCAAACAGATAAATGGCAAGCGGCGCCGGGCGTGCCACAACCCAGGCGAGCGCTAGCTGAAGTGAGACTTCTTCGCGCATAAGTAGTGTCGGGCCAAAGATTTCCTCATCACAAATGGCGGCTTCGGGCGGCGCCTCTGCCAAATTCAGTGCCATGCGCCGCCCTGGCCCATGCTCGGCCAATGGGGTCAGGCGGGCGCCGGCCATCAGGCGTTCAAGCCGCGCATATTGGGCGGCATTGATCACGGCTGTTTCGGGCAGGCCAATGCGGGCTGCACGGCAGGCTTCGATGAAGGCCTGCTTGCTATGCCCGATCAGCAGCACCGTATCGGGCGCCACACAGGTCTGCCCCGCATTGAAGGCCTTGCCCGCCAGAATATCGCGTGCGGCGCGCTTCAAATCCGCCCCCGGCAGCACCAGCACCGGGCATTTGCCGCCCAATTCCAGCGTGAGTGGCGTCAGATTCGGCGCGGCAGCGGCCATGATCTTGCGGCCCGTGGCGGTACTGCCGGTGAAGACCAGATGATCCCAGGGTTGGGCGGCGAAATCCGCGCCAACTTCCGCGCCGCCTTGCACGCAAAGAGCGATATCATCGCCCCAGGCTTCGTGCAGGATTTCCGCAATCAGCGCGGCGGTGCGCGGCAGTGCTTCCGATGGTTTCACACATACGCGATTGCCCGCAGCTATGGCGTCAATGGCGGGCAGCAGCGCCAATTGCACCGGATAATTCCACGGCGCCATGATGCCAATCACGCCTTTGGGGACGAATTCTTCCCGCGCGCGCGCCGGCCAGAAGGGATAGGGCACACTGACGCGGCGCGGGCGCATCCAATGCCACAGATTGCGCCGGACATAGCGCGCCATATCCGCAACCAGCAACACATCCGCGAGCAAGGTTTCGATCGGTGCGCGGCCTTCATATTCGGCATCCAGCACCGCCATGATGTCTTCCGCGCGTTTTTTTACCTCTCGCGCCATGGCGAGCAGCATAGCGCGGCGCTGCTTGAGGTTCGGCGCACCATCACGCGCTTCGGCGGCGCGGAGCGCGGTAAGGGCTTCGGCAGGGGTCATCGCGGCAAGGCTTTCACGGCAGCCTCACCAGAAAGCACGGCGGCTTCGATGGTGGCGGGCAGGCGCGGCCAGGTCCAATCCCCGGCCAGCACCAGATTGCGATGCACCTGCCGCGGCGGTTGCGGCGGCATGCCCACCGCGTGGCGCGGCGTGGCGCGGCGTTCCTTCACGGCGCGCATGGCAGGCGGCGCTTCCGGCCATTCGCCAGGCAAGCCAAAACCCTTGGCGGCAGCACGAATTTCCGCCCAGGCGCGCGGCGCCAAATCCGGCGCCTGTTCTTCCACCTCCGCATCCGCCGCACTCACGGTGATGCTTACACCGCTCGGGCGCACCAATATCCACTGCGTGAGCCCGCCCAGCACGCCGATGAAGCGGACCGGCCCTGGCGTTTGATGCGCGAAATGCAGATTGAGAATCGGCGCATGGCGTTCCGGCACGCGGAGTTTTGGGATCAGCCGCGCCACCTCCCAAGGCGGTAGTGCCAGCACAATGCCATCGCGCGCTTCCAGCGCGATGCTGTCATCGCCGAAATGCAAAGCGATGATGCGCCCTTCCGCTTCTGTCATGGCGCGCAGCCTTGCGCCAAAACGCACCGTCACACCAACCTGTTCCAATGCGCGCAAGGCCGGGTTGATGAGGTCTGGCCCCAGCCCTTCCCGCGCCACCAGGAGCGCGCCCGCGCCAGGCCGCCCAAGCCTGCGCAGCACCACGCCAAGCCGCGCGGAAGAAGCCTCCTGCCCCGGCGTATTCAGTGCCGCCACGGTCAATGGTTCAATCAGCGCACGATACAGCACGGGATGCGCCGCCATGGCTTCCGCGACAGGCCGATCCCCAATCGGCAAGGCCAGGCGCAGCAGCGCCGCGATGGCGCCGGCATTCAGGCCCGGCGGGCGCTTGGCAGGGTCGCGCCAATCAAGCGGGCTGGCGGCGATGCGCCTGGCGCTGCCATCGGCCAAATCGAAAACCGGCAGGCCTTCCGATTCGGCTTCCACCCAAGCCTCGCGCGCGCCGATATCGGTCAGGAAGCGGAGTGCAGCGCGATTGGCGCCCATCAGCGCATGGGTGCCGTTATCCGTGCCATCCGGTAGCGCGCGGCAGCGCCCGCCGGCGACGGGTGT
>JBIIIE010000240.1:0-4815 GCA_044235135.1 Roseomonas sp.
GGCTTCTGCAAAAAGGGCGAAGGCGGGAAGTTCGTCGCCGATGGCAATCTGATTTCCGGCGTGGGCAAGCTGCCCTTCAATACCGATGGCGGCGGGCTCTGCAACAACCACCCGGCCAATCGCGGCGGCATGACCAAGGTGATCGAGGCCGTCAGGCAATTGCGGCATGAAGCGCATCCCAAGGTGCAGGTGCCTGGCTGCACGCTGGCATTGGCGCATGGCACGGGCGGCTTGCTCGGCACCCGCCATGGCAGCGCCACCGTCATTCTGGAAAGGGAGTAAGCGATATGGCCACCATGGCATTCAACCGGGCCCTGCCGGAAATCAAGACGGACCCGACCAATCAACCTTTCTTTGATGGCGCGCGCGCCGGCAAGCTGCTGATCGGCAAATGCAATGATACCGGCAAGTTCTTCTGGTATCCGCGCGGCTGTTCGCCCTTCACGCTGTCCAACAATATTGAATTGGTGGAAGCCAAGGGCACTGGCAGCATCTATACCTTCACGGTGATGCGCACAAAGGAACCCTATTGCGTTGCGTATGTTGAACTGGATGAGGGGGTGCGCGTTTTCACCAATATCGTGGATTGCGATTTGGATAGCCTGAAGATCGGCCAGAAGGTGAAGCTGGTCTTCAAGCCGACCCAGGGTGATGGGCCGCCGGCCTTCATGTTCACCCCGGTGTGATTGCGCAGGGTTACGGTAAAGGCGCTCCGTTCTGCGGGGCGCCTTTTTTCATGCCGATTTTTCACTGCAAAAAAGCGGCGATTCTGTTAGCATGTGCGTGGGGAATGAGTTTTTGGTCGCATTTTCCGAGCCGCCAAGTGATTCCACATGGCTTGAAAATGCTTAAAGGGGGTTCGCGATCATGCGCCGCATGGTCACGATGGGATTGTTATTCGCACTGGCCGGCTGCGCTTCCGGGCGCATGGGCGCGCGTTCCGGCGTGCCTGGCTATTCGGGCGGGGATATGTCCTGCGTGCCCTATGCGCGGGAACGCTCTGGCCTTCGGATCAATGGCGATGCCTGGCAATGGTGGCAGGCCGCAGCGGGGCAGTATGAGCGCTCGCGCCGGCCCCAGCCTGGCAGCGTGCTGGTGTTTCAGCGCACCAGCCGCAACCCGCAGGGGCATGTCGCGGTGGTGTCGCGGGTTGTCTCCGCCCGCGAAATCCGGGTGGATCACGCCAATTGGTCCAGCGGCCGGGCGCGCGGGCAGATTGCGCGGGATCAGCCGGTGCGGGATGTCTCCCCAGGCGGGGATTGGTCGCTGGTGCGGGTTTGGTATCCGCCAGCGGATGATTTCGGGGCTACGCAATTCCCGACCTATGGGTTTATCCACGGACGGCAGATGCTGGCGTCAGCCGACTAAGGGACTGGACAAAACCGCCCCGGGCGCTATGTAGCGCGCCTTGGTGGTGCGAGGGCTTTCCCTTGCCGCCGGGCGCATAGCTCAGTTGGTAGAGCAGCTGACTCTTAATCAGCGGGTCCAAGGTTCGAATCCTTGTGCGCCCACCAATGAAATCAATACCTTCGACTACCCGCCGCTTTCCTCACGCAGGATTTCCAATTCCAGCCATCGAGTCTCCGCCTGCTGCAAGGCGGACTGTGCCGCGCCAAGCGCGCTGGTGGCTTTGGCAAAACCCGCAGCATCGCGCGCATAAAACGCGGGATCGGCGATACGCTTTTCAAGCGCCGTGATTTCAGCCGAGAGCTTTTCCATCCTGGCCGGCAGGGTTTTCAATTCATGCTGTTCCACCGCGCCCAGGCCCTTCTTGCGCTGGGCTGGCTTGGGTGAGACTGCCCCCTCTCGCTTCGGGGCCGTTGCCTGCTTTTCAGCGGCGCGCGCCCGCACGCCATGGCCGCGCTGCGCCACCATATCGCTATAGCCGCCGGCATATTCCTGCCAGCGCCCGGCTTCTTCAAAGGCAATCACGCTGGTCACGCATCGGTCGAGGAAATCGCGGTCATGGCTTACCAGCAGCACCGTGCCCGCGTAATCCGCGATCAATTCCTGCAACAGGTCGAGGGTTTCCAAGTCCAGATCATTGGTCGGTTCATCCAGCACCAGCAGGTTGGATGGTTTGGCGAAGGCGCGCGCCAGCATCAGCCGGCCGCGTTCTCCGCCGGAAAGCGCGCCAAGCGGCGTGCGCGCCTGTTCTGGGGTGAACAGAAAATCCTTCATATAGCCGAGCACATGCCGAGGCGCGCCGCCGATATGCACCATATCGCCGCGCCCTTCGGTCAGCGCTTCTGCCAAAGTCACCGCGGGGTCGAGCGCGGCGCGGCGCTGATCCAGCCCCACCATTTCAATCCCGGCACCGAGCATGACCTGCCCCGCATCAGGTGCCAGCGTGCCAATCAGCATATTCAATAGCGTCGTCTTGCCCGCGCCATTGGGCCCCAGAATACCCACGCGATCACCGCGCATGATGCGTGTCGAAAAGCCCTGCACGATCGGGCGTTCACCATAGGATTTGCTGATATTATCAGCGGCAATCACAAGGTTGCCGGAAGCACTGGCCTCGGTCGCGGCCATGCTCACGCGGCCCGGTGCTGTGGTCCGTTCCCGCCTGCGGGCGCGCAAAGTTTGCAGATTCTCCAAGCGCCGCACATTGCGCTTGCGCCGCGCAGTCACGCCATAGCGCAGCCAATGTTCTTCGCGCACAATCTTGCGCGCCAGCTTATGCGCATCGCGTTCCTCTTCTTCCAGCACCTGATCGCGCCAGGCTTCAAAAGCGCCAAAACCCTGTTCCAGCCGGCGCGTGGTGCCGCGGTCCAGCCAGACCATGGCGCGCGAAAGGCTTTCCAGAAAGCGCCGATCATGGCTGATCAAAACCAGCGCCGATGCACTTGCGGCCAGTTCCGCTTCCAGCCATTCAATCGCCGGCAGGTCAAGGTGATTGGTCGGTTCATCCAGCAACAAAATATCGGGCGAAGGCGCCAAGGCGCGCGCTAGCGCGGCGCGCCGTGCTTCACCACCGGAAAGGGCAGCGGGCGCTTCCGCGCCAGTCATCCCCAGGCTTTCCAGCAAATACCGCGCACGATGCGCATCATCCGCCGGGCCAAGCCCGGCTTCGACAAAGGACATCACGTCAGGAAAGCCAGACAGATCCGGCTCCTGCTCCAAAACGCGCAGCGTGGCGCCTGGTTGCAGAAAGCGCGTGCCGCCTTCCGGTTCGATCAGCCCAGCGGCGATCTTCAAAAGCGTGGATTTGCCCGACCCATTCCGCCCGACCAGCGCCAGTCTTTCGCCAGGCGCCACCGCCAAGGAGGCACCATCCAGCAGCCGCGTTGTGCCAAAGCCAAGCCGGATATCCTGAAGAAATAGAATCGGCGGCGCGGCCATCTGCTACCCCGCGAAGGGGTCGCGCATCATGATGGTGTCGTCACGCTCGGGGCTGGTGGACAGCAGCACCACGGGGGCTTCCACCAATTCCTCGATCCGGCGGATATACTTCACCGCCTCCGCCGGCAATTCGGCATACGAACGCGCCCCACGGGTGGAACCGGGCCAGCCGGGCATCACCTCAAAAATCGGTTCCGCTGCGGCCTGAGCGCGCTGGCCCGTGGGCAGGCGCTTCATCACCTGGCCATTCACCCGATAGCCGGTGCAGATCTTCAATTCAGTCAGGCCATCCAGCACATCAAGCTTGGTCAGCACCAGCCCCTGCACACCGCCCACCTTCACCGCTTGGCGCACCATACAGGCGTCAAACCAGCCGCAGCGGCGGGGACGCCCCGTGACGGTACCGAATTCATGGCCGCGTTCACCCAAGCGCTTACCGATTTCATCATGCAATTCGCTCGGGAAAGGGCCGGAACCCACGCGCGTTGTGTAAGCCTTGGCAATGCCAAGCACGAAGCCAATCGCGTCCGGCCCAATACCCGCGCCGGCGGCGGCATTGCCGGCAACCGTATTGCTGCTGGTGACATAGGGGTAAGTGCCGTGATCCACATCCAGCATCACGGCCTGAGCACCTTCGAACAGCACGCGCTTGCCGCTGGTGCGAGCCTCATCCAGGCGTTCCCAGATTGCTTCGGAAAAGGGCAGCAGCTTTGGCGCCAGCGCAAGCAAGCTATCCAGCAGCACCTGTTTTTCGAATTCCGGCGCACCCAGGCCACGCAGCAGCGTATTGTGATGGCGCAGCAATTCATCAAGCTTGTCAGACAGGGTTTCGGGTTCCGCCAGATCACAAAGCCGGATCGCGCGCCGCGCCACCTTGTCTTCATAAGCGGGGCCAATGCCGCGCCCTGTGGTGCCGATTTTCGCATCGCCCCGCGCCGCTTCGCGCGCCTTATCCAAAGCAGGATGCAGCGGTAGGATCAGTGGCACATTATCGGCAATGCGCAGATTCTCAGGCGTCACGGAAAGCCCCTGCGCCTTCACTTTCGCGATTTCGGAAAGCAAAGCTTCGGGGTCCAGCACCACGCCATTGCCGATAATGCCAAGCTTGCCGCGCACCACGCCGGAAGGGAGCAAGGAAAGTTTGTAGGTCTGATCGCCCACCACCAGCGTATGGCCGGCATTATGCCCGCCCTGAAAGCGCACCACGATATCCGCGCGGGAGGCAAGCCAATCAACAACCTTGCCCTTGCCTTCATCGCCCCATTGGGCACCGATCACGGCGACATTGGCCATGGTTTCAACCTTTCCGAGGCAGCGCCACAGCGCGCCCTTCCTGCAATACATGAGAACAACGCAGGCTTTCGGGCGTATCTTCCGCCGAAAGCGCCGCAACGGTAACAAAACCTTCCGCGCGCATCGCCGCACCATCGGCGCCGAGCGGGATGAAAAGCCGCGCCGGTTCGGCGCTGC
>JBIIIE010000162.1:0-6345 GCA_044235135.1 Roseomonas sp.
ATAGCCCGCCCAAGCAAAGCGCAGGATGATCCTGATATCAATGAAGGCAATGCTCAGCATGATCACCAGGCAAAAGCCGAAACGCAGCGCGTGCTTTTGCGCATAGGCATCCGGATTGCCGCTGCCTGCCGTCCAAAGCGCGACATAGCCAATGGCGGCAATGCCCCCCAGCAGCAGCACGAAAAGCCAAGGCACGCGCCAAAGCTTGGAAACCAGGCCAGCACCGCGGCTTTCGGTCAGCAGGCGGCGTTCGAAAATCATCGGCCAAGCTCCGCCACGCGCGGGTCGCGTGGCGTGGGATTGACGGGCAGGCGCTGGAAGGCTTCCACCAGAATATCGCGCGCCAAGGGTGCGGCGGCGCCGGAACCGCTGGTGCCATGTTCCACAATCACCGAAAGCGCGAAGACCGGATTGTCATAGGGCGCATAGGCGACAAATAGCGCATGAGGGCGCCATTCGCGCGGCAGGGTCGCGACATTGAAGCCCCTTTCGCGCTGTTCGCGTGAGACGCGCCTGACCTGCGTGGTGCCGGTCTTGCCTGCCATCACGCCATATTGGCCGGGCAGCCGTGCCGCACTCGCAGTGCCGCCGCCATTCACCACCGCCCACATGGATTCGCGCATCACGCGCAAATCGGCTTCCGGTATGCCAAGGCTTGGCCAATCCTCCGGCCTGCTGCCGCGCACTGGCTGGCCGGCAATGGCGCGTGTCAGATGCGGCTGTACGGCGCGGCCTGTCGCCAGCCGCGCGGTCATCACCGCAAGTGACAGCGGTGTCAGCTGATAAAATCCCTGGCCGATGCCATGCACGATGGTGTCGCCGATATTCCACGGATGACCCTGCGCCTGGCGCCAGCCACGGGTCGGCACCAAGCCTCGGCGCGTGCCGGGCAATTCTATGTCCAGATCAACGCCAAGCCCGAAGCGATGCGACATGGCGGCGATGCGATCCATCCCTGTTCGGCGGGCCATTTCGTAGAAATAGACATCGCAGCTTGCTGAGATGGCGGTGCGCATATTCATCCCGCCATGCCCACTTTGCTTGTGACAGTGAAAGCGCGTATCGCCAAAATCGAAATGGCCGGGGCAATGCACGATATCGCCAGGCCGACAGACCTTGGCTTCCAAAGCTGCCAGCGCCACCACCATCTTGAAGGTGGACCCCGGCGCGTAAAGCCCATTGGTCGCGCGATTGATCAGGGGCGTGGAACGTGAAGCGGTCCATTGCCGCCATTGTGCCGCGCTGACACCCGAATTGAAGATATTCGGATCGAAGGATGGCTTGGTCGCCATGGCCAGCACTTCGCCATTGCGCGCATCCAGCAGCACCGCCGTGGTGCCTTCCTCGATCTTGTTGCGAATGGCTTTTTGCAGCCCGGTATCAACGGAGATTTGCACATCCTGGCCGGGAATACCTTCTCGCCGATCCAATTCGCGGATCACGCGGCCCACGGCATTCACCTCCACCCGGACCGCACCGGCGCGACCACGCAGTACATGGTCATGGAAGCGCTCCAGCCCCGCGCGGCCCACACGCATGCCGGGCAGATTGATCAACCCATCCTCGCCGACATCCTGTTCAGTTGGCGTGCCAACATAGCCAAGCACATGGGCCAGATGTTCCGTTTCCGGATAGATTCGCGTGGTGCCCATATCCACCGAAACGCCGGGCAGATCCGGCGCATTCACCTCAATCGCCGCCATTTCCTCCCAGCTCAGGAATTCGCGCAGGATCACGGGCACGAAACGGCGATTGCGGCGGATATCGCGTTCGATCCGTGCCTTTTCATGATCTTGCAATGGCACGATGCGGGAGAAGGTTTCGATGGTGGCAGTGACATCGGCAGTCTGTTCCGCAACCAACAGGGCGCGCCAATTCAGCCGATTGCCAGCCACAACTTCACCGCGCCGATCCAAAATGCGCCCGCGTGGCGGGGCGAAAAGCCTGGCGCTGATACGGTTTTCTTCGGCCAAGGTCGCGTAGCGCCGGCCTTCTTCAATCTGCAACCGATAAAGCCGATGCCCGAGAAAGCCGAGCGCCCCCAATTGCACCGCACCAAGCAAGGCAGCACGGCGCGTGAAGATGCTGCGTCGGCGTTCTTCTTCCCGCTTGATATTGGTATTGGCACCAAAGCCTGAAGCGCGCCGCCCGGGCCAGAGCTTCATGGCAGATTTTCCGCCCGTCGCATCGCTTCATGCGCGCGCGACAATAGGATGGCGATGGGCGGATAAAGCCCCACTGTCAGCAGTAATGTGTGAAAAATCGGCTGCCACGGCGGCAAGGTAAGCAATAGCAAAGCCGTGAAACCCCAGGCGAGCAGCGTCGCACCCAGGGCGGCCACACAAAAGCAAAGCCAAACCACCACAAAACCCTGCCGCGCCAACCAGAAACGCAACCGCATCGCCGCGCCATGCAGGGCAAGCAGCGCGATAATATGCACGCCAAGCGGCGCCATGGTCAGCAAATCCAGCAAAAGCCCCAGCACAAAGACCATGGGCGGCGCCATGCCGGCGGGGCGGAACACGGTCCAGAAGGCAATCGCCGGCATGGAAAGCGCGAAAGCGAGCGCCGGCAGGCCGGTGGGCGTGGCCGAGAGGATCAGCACCAGCGCGGTGGACACCAGCGGAAAAGCCAAGCGCAGCAGCGCTTCAAGCCGCCGCCCCAAATCCTGCGGAGGTTCCGGGCGCCCAGGCGGCGGCGCACGGAGTTTTGGTGCAAGGCTCATGGCGGGGTCTCAACGCCGCGCCGGGCGCGGTTCCGGGCGCGCCACCGCTTCCGGCGGCAAAATGCCCGAAAGACCGAAATCGAAAAGCCGCACCATTTCAAGGTTATCGAGCCGGGCGAAAAGCTCCACTTCCAAAGACCCTTGCGCGTTGCGCCGCACCACGCCCACCGGCAGGCCGGCCGGGAAGGCATTGGCCTGCGCGCTGGTGACCACGCGTTCGCCTTCCTGTGGGATGACGCCTTCCGGCCAATGCGCAAGCCGCGGGCGGGCGCCATTGGTGCCGGCCATCACCGCGCGCGCGCGGCTGCCTTCCAGCGTGACCGGCACGCGGCTGTTCATATCGGTTGCCAGCAGCACGCGGGCGGAACGCGATCCCACTTCCGTGACACGCCCAACAAAGCCGCGTTCATCCAGCGCTACCTGGCCCTTGCGGATGGCATGCTGCGGCGGGGTGGCAAGCAGCACCGCGCGGGCATAGGTGCCGCCGCCATCGGCCACCACGCGCGCCGCGTGAAAATTCGGCGCGCCTTCCGGCATGAAGCCAAGCTGGCGCCTGAGCAGCGCGTTCTCGGTTTCAAGCCCCAAGGCCGCTGCGTGCCAGCGGCGCAGGCGCTCATTCTCCTCACGGAGTTGCGCGTTATCGCTCCGCAAGGTTGCCAGGCTGCGGACTTCCTCAATCGCTTCCTCAACCGCATTCACCGGCTGCGATACCGCAGCATAGATCGGTGCCAAAGCGTCAGAAAGCGTCGTGCGCAGCCTTTCAACCAGCAGCGCATCAGCCTTGCCCAGCAGCATCACCCCGAAGGCCACGGCAATCATGATCGGCAGCGAAAGCCGCGCCAATACCTGCCGCAGAGGGATGCTCAGCCTTATCACGCGGGGCTACCCTTTTGATCCTTTCAATACATGGATGTCAGCACATGACGGAGCCGCTTGATATCCTCAAGCGCGCGCCCGGTACCCAGCGCCACACAGGAAAGCGCATCCTCCGCCGCCACCACGGGCAGGCCAGTGGCGTCGCGCAGCACCTGATCCAGCCGGCCCAGCAGCGCCCCGCCGCCGGTCAGCACAATGCCCTTATCCACGATATCGGCGGCAAGTTCCGGCGGCGTGTTTTCAAGCGCGGTCTTCACCGCATCCACAATCTGGCCAACGGGTTCGGCGAGCGCTTCCGCCACCTGGCGCTGGCTGATGATCACTTCGCGCGGGACGCCATTCATGAGATCGCGGCCCTTCACTTCGGCGGTTGGGCCTTCCTCACCATCTTCGGGCGGGGCGGCGGCGCCGATTTCAAGCTTGATGCGTTCCGCGGTGCTTTCACCGATCAGCAAATTGAACTGCCGGCGGATATAGGAAATGATCGCCTCATCCAGCTTGTCGCCGCCCACGCGGACACTCCGCGCATAGACAATGCCGCCCAGGCTGATCACCGCCACTTCCGTGGTGCCGCCGCCAATATCCACCACCATGGAGCCCGAGGGTTCTGTCACCGGCAGGCCGGCGCCAATCGCCGCCGCCATGGGTTCTTCAATCAGCAGCACCTTGCGCGCCCCGGCACTTTCCGCGCTTTCCTGAATGGCGCGCCGTTCCACCGCGGTGGACCCCGAAGGCACACACACGATAATCATGGGGGAGGCAAAGCCGCGCCGATTATGCACCTTGCGGATGAAGTGCTTGATCATTTCTTCCGCCACTTCGAAATCCGCGATCACGCCATCTCGCAAGGGGCGAATGGCCGAGATATTGCCCGGCGTGCGGCCAAGCATCAGCTTCGCTTCTTCCCCCACCGCCAGCACCTGCTTGCGGCCACGCTGATCGGAAATGGCGACCACGCTCGGCTCATTCAAAACGATGCCCCGGCCCTTCACATAGACCAGCGTATTCGCGGTGCCGAGGTCAATGGCCATATCGGCGGAAAGGAAGCCGAATAGGCGTCCGAACATGCTGAAACCCTTTGCAAACAGATTAGGCCCCGGCGCCTGGGCACCGAGGTGGCGGAAACGGCTTCCCGGGCAGCCGGGGGAACAGGGATTTACCCCCCCTGGCCCTTATCCTCAAGCCGTAATCCGGGGGGCATGACCCCCGGCGCCTCAGGCCCGCAATACCGCCGGCGGCGCGGTGCGTTCGCGCTTGACCAGAAGCTTGTTCAGCGCATGCACATAGGCGCGGGCGGAGGCGACAATGGTATCCGTATCCGCCCCCTGGCCATCCACCAGCTTGCCGGCTTCTTCCAGCCGCACGGTCACCCGCGCCTGGGCATCCGTGCCCCCCGTGACCGATTGCACGGCATAGAGCTTCAGGTTCACCTCATGCGGGAAAGCCTGCCTAAGCGCATTGAAGGTGGCATCCACGGCGCCATCGCCAGCCGCCACGCCTTCACGCCTTTCGCCATCCACTTCCAGCGCGATGGAAGCCGTGGGGCGGGTATTCATCCCCGTCGCGACCGTGAGTGCCACCAGCTTCAGACGGTCATTCTGGCGGACCACTTCATCATCCACCAGCGCCACAATATCTTCGTCATAGACCACCTTCTTGCGGTCCGCGAGGTCCTTGAAGCGGCGGAAGGCGTCGTTCAACTGGTTGTCGCCGATCTCATAACCCATGGCCTTCAGCTTGTCGCGGAAGGCGGCGCGGCCGGAATGCTTGCCCATCACGAGTGAGGAGGTGGACCAGCCAACACTTTCCGGCGTCATGATTTCATAGGTGGATTTGTCCTTCAGCACGCCATCCTGATGGATCCCTGATTCATGGGCAAAGGCATTGCGGCCCACAATCGCCTTATTGGGCTGCACGTCAAAGCCCGTAATCGTCGCCAGCAAGCGGCTGGTCTTCAGGATATTCTGCGTGACAATCCCATTCGAAACCGGGATGGCATCGGCCCGCGTCCGCAGCGCCATCACCACTTCTTCAATGGAAGCATTGCCGGCGCGCTCCCCAATGCCATTGATGGTGGCTTCAATCTGGCGGACCCCGGCGCGGATGGCAGCGAGCGTATTGGCCACCGCCAGGCCAAGGTCATTATGATTATGGGCGGAAAGCACCACCTGATCCGCACCGGGCACCCTTTCGCGCACCATGGTGAAAATGCGGGTCATGTCTTCCGGCAAGGCGTAACCCACCGTATCCGGGATATTGATGGTGGTCGCACCCGCCTTGATGGCGGCTTCTACGCAGCGGCAGAGGAAATCCGGGTCCGTCCGCGTGCCATCTTCCGCCGACCATTCCACATCATCCGTATGCTGGCGGGCGAGGCCGACGCTGCTGGTCACCAATTCCAGCACCTGTTCCGGTTCCAGCCGCAGCTTGACCCGCATATGCAAGGGGCTGGTGGACACAAAAGTATGGATGCGCTTGCGCGCCGCGGGCTTCACCGCCTCAGCCGCGCGCAGGATATCGGCGGGCGCCGTGCGCGACAGGCCGCAAATCACCGGGCCATCCTTGGAAAAACGCTGGGCGATAGAAAGCACGCTTTCAAAATCCCCGGGCGAGGCAATGGGGAAGCCCGCTTCCATGACATCAATCCCCAATTCCGCCAGCGCTTCCGCCATGCGGAGCTTTTCCTGGAGGTTCATGGAAAAACCGGGGGATTGTTCACCATCGCGCAGCGTGGTGTCGAACAT
>JBIIIE010000163.1:0-6291 GCA_044235135.1 Roseomonas sp.
CGCTACCCCCGCCGCGCCGCTGGGTACGGCGCGTAACCGGGCTGATGTAATGCCCCCCAACGCCATGCAGGGCGCGGGCAGCCCGCGTGCCAAGGCCGCCCAACGCAAAACACCCAGGGCCGGCGCGCCAGGGTGGCTTTGTGTCGGGAATAGCGGCGACAGGAAAAGGCAATCCACCCCAAGCCGCCGCGCCCGCGCTGCACCGCGCTGGCCGCCATGGGCTGCCATGCTCAATATAAGGCGGCCCCTCACCGCGCGGCGCGCGATCAAAAAGGGCAGCAAGCCCGCGCTTTCCCGCCGATCCGGCAGATGCAGCCCCGCGCGCAGCGCCAGCGCCGCCCTGCCATCGCCCGCCACGATCAACCTTAGCCCTCCTTGCCGGGCAAGCCGAGCGACCGGCCCCAGCAACCCCGGCACCAGCCCCCGCGCTACCGCCCCGGCACCGCGCGGCAGCGCTACCATGGCCGCGCGCGGGTCCGGCAGGCGGGCAGGGTCGCTGAATAGCCAAAGCCGCGGCAGGCCGCCTGGCGCTGGGCGCACAAATCTGCCCCAGACAGCAGGCACCCCTGGAAGCGGGGCCGATTCCCTGCCATTTGGCTTTGCCATGACCGATGCCCTTGCCATTGCCGACAACCTCTCCCGCATTCGGGCGCGAATCTCCGAAGCCTGCGCCCGCGCCAGCCGCCCGGCAAATGCCGTGACGCTTGTGGCCGTTTCCAAGACCAACCCGATGGAGGCGGTGGAAACGGCGCTGGCCGCTGGGCAAATGGTGTTCGGCGAAAACCGCGTCCAGGAAGCGGCGCAGAAATTCCCTGGCCTGCGCCCCGCCCATCCGGGGCTGCGCCTTCATATCATTGGCGGCCTGCAGACCAATAAGGCGCGCGATGCCGTGCGGATCGCCGATGTGATCGAAACGCTGGATCGCCCCAAACTCGCCCAAGCCATCGCGGAAGCGATGGGCAAGGAAGCCCGCCGGCCTGATCTGCTGGTGCAGGTGAATACGGGGGATGAGGCGCAGAAATCCGGCTGCCCGCGCGCTGAAGCCGATGCCTTTATCCGCGCCGCGCAGGATGATTACGGCCTGCCGGTGAAGGGACTGATGTGCATCCCGCCCGCGGAAGGGGACCCCAGGCCGCATTTCGCCTACCTCGCCAATCTGGCCGCGAAGCACGGGCTACCCATTCTTTCCATGGGCATGAGCGGGGATTTTGAAGCGGCCATTGCCGAAGGGGCGACGCATGTGCGCGTGGGCAGCGCCATTTTCGGCCCGCGGGGCTGATCACGCATCTGCCGCTTGACGCGCCGGGCGCGGCGCGGGATCACTCGCACGCTTTTCCTTGCAGGTGTTTGAGACAATGACGCGCGTCTTTTCCGGCATTCAGCCTTCCGGCGTTCCAACCCTTGGCAATTACCTTGGCGCCATTCGCAATTGGGTGCCGATGCAGGATGCGCATGAAAGCATTTTCTGCATTGTGGATTTGCATGCCATCACCGTCTGGCAGGACCCGAAGGAATTGTCGCGCCAAACCCGCGAAATGGCCGCGGCGTTGATCGCCTGCGGGCTTGATCCCAAGCGGTGTACGCTGTTTGTCCAATCCCATGTGCCGGCGCATGCAGAGCTGGGGTGGATTTTCAATTGCGTCGCGCGCCTCGGCTGGCTCAATCGCATGACGCAATTCAAGGATAAGGCAGGGAAGGACCGGGAAGCGGCTTCGGCGGGGCTGTATGTTTACCCCAATCTGATGGCTGCCGATATTCTGGCCTATCACGCAACCAAGGTGCCGGTGGGCGATGACCAGAAGCAGCATCTGGAATTGGCCAATGATATCGCGCAGAAATTCAACCATGATTACGGCGTGGATTTCTTCCCGCATATTGAACCGCTGATCCAGGGTGTGGCGGCGCGGGTCATGTCGCTCCGCGATGGCACGAAGAAGATGTCGAAATCCGATCCTTCGGATCAATCGCGCATCAACCTGACGGATGATGCGGATACCATCGCGCTCAAGATCAGGCGTGCCAAGACGGATGCGGAACCCATCCCGGACCATATGGCCGGGCTGGAGGGCAGGCCAGAGGCGCGCAACCTGGTCGGCATCATGGCGGCGATTACCGGCACACTGCCGGAAAACGTGCTGCGCGAACATTCGGGCCAGGGCTTCGGCGCCTTCAAGGGCACGCTGACGGAAGCCCTTGTGGCGCATCTGGCGCCCATCGCGGCTGAGATGCGCCACCTGCTGACCGACCCGGGCGCGCTTGATGCCGCACTGCATCTGGGCGCCGAACGCGCCAATGCGGTGGCGGAACCCATCATGAAGCAGGCGCGGGAGATTATCGGGCTGCTGCCGGCGCGCTGATGCGCCGGTTTTCGCTTGTAAAGCGCGGTTATTGAGACTTTAAGGTTTTCCCCGGAAAACGGTGTATCGAAGCGCCGGGGAAGGGGCGCCCAAGATGATCGGGCTTGACTGGGGAACCACATCCTTGCGCGCCTATCGGCTGGACCAAGCCGGGGCAGTGCTGGAAAAGCGCGAAAGCAAGTCGGGCATTCTTTCCGTGAAGCCCGGTGGCTTTGCCGATGAATTGCGCAAAATCGCCGTGGATTGGCTGGACGCTGGCGAAAAGCTGGTGGTGATTGCCGGCATGGCGGGCAGCAAGCAGGGATGGGCGGAAGCGCCCTATCTGCCCTGCCCTGCAACCGTGACAGACATTGCCCGCGCGACTTTGCCCGTGCCTTTCCCCGCCACACGCGTGCGCCTGGTGCCGGGGCTGAAGGCGCGCGATGCCGATGGCGTGCCGGAAGTCATGCGCGGGGAAGAAACGCAAATCCTGGGTGTGCTGGATCGCCTGCCCGAACAGGAGGTAACGCTTTGCCTGCCCGGCAGCCATTCCAAATGGGTGCAGGTGCGCGGCGGCCAGATCCTCGGTTTTTCAACGCAGATGACGGGCGAGGTTTTCGCGGCACTTTCCGCCCATACGATTTTGGCGCGCAGCCTGCATCGCGGCGCGGCGCATCATCCGGGCGCCTTTGCGCGCGGCTTGGATCGCGCGCGGCAGGGTGGTGGGCTTCTGCATCAGCTTTTCGGCCTGCGCAGCCTTTCGTTATTTGATGCCATGCCGCAGATGGAAGCGGCTTCCTATCTTTCAGGCATGCTGATCGGGCATGAGGTGGCAGCTGCGTTGGAAGCCGGCGTGGCGCCGCCTGTGCATCTGGTGGGGGCTGAGGCGCTGACGCTGCGCTATGCTGCGGCCTTGGCTTCCTTCGGCATTCCAAGCGTGACGCAGGCAGAAGATGCGGCGGCGCTTGGCTTGTTTCAGATTGGTGTCGCCATCGAGGCCGCGTGAGTCATACCGCGCTGATGATGCGCTTCATCTCGGCAGCGGTCTTTGCCCAGGTTAAACCAGACAGCAGCTTAGCACCCGCCGCGCCGATCTGCCGCGCCTTGGCGCGATCCGTGTAGAGGGCTTCGAGCGCGGCGATGATTTCCTCGATATTGCTCTCACACCAGCCGGGTGCGCTTGGGATCGGGCGCTGATCGGTCAGCGCCAGCGCCGCACCATCGCGCAGCAGATCAAGATGGCCGGTATTGGCACTCAGGATCGTTGGCACGCCGCAGGCCATGGCCTCCATCGCGACCAGGTTGGTGCCGCCTTCGCAGCGATTGGGGAATAACGCGGCATCGGCTTCACGCAAGATCGGCGCCAGCAAAGCATTGGGTACCACGCCAAGGTCGAGGAATTGCTCGGCCCTGATGCCATTCGCCGCGACCCAAGCCGAGATATCCGGTGTGCCATCGGCGCGAAAGGGCAAAGGCGCGGCGCGGCGGGAAGCATCAATGCCGCGCGCCCCATCCGGCCAGTGATTATGCCAGGCGGATATCAGCAGCGCATCGGGGTGGCGCGCGGCAAAAATGCGCCAGGCGGCAATCACATTATCCTGCCCCTTGCGCGCTTCCAGCTTGCCGCCGCTGAACACCACAAAGCGCCCTGGAAACAAGCCGCGCCGCGGCGCCGGGTGAAACAGCGCAGGATCAATTCCTTGCAGCACCAACTCCACCCTGGGCACGCCATGGGCGCGCAGCACTTCCGCATTCCAGCTTGAACCGGCGATGATCGCGGCGTGCGGGGCCAGCGCTTCACGCGCCTTGGGGCCCAGCGTTTCGCGTTCGAAGAAGATCGTGCCGAAGCTGGGCCGCCCGAGTAGCTGCCCGCCATGCGGGCCGGGCTGTGCGTGCAGATCATTGCCAAGGCCCGCCAGCAGCACCGCATTCAGCGTGAGCGCTTCCGGCTTTTGCGCCAGCAATTGCGCGCGCAGCCGAGCCGAACGTGCGCGAAAGCCTGCCAGCGCATGCGCCTGCAAGGGGTCAAGCGTCAGATACTGCGCGACCACCTCGTAATCCGTCGCGGCTTCCAAAGCTTCATCCCCGGACCAGGCCAAGGCAAGGTTCAGCCCATAAACCCCCCAGCCATGCAAGGAAGATAGCCCCCAATGGATCACAACTCGCTGCGTCATGGCCGCATGCTGCGCCGGAAAGCGCCGAAAGACGAGGGGCAGAAAACCCATGGACAGCGCCCCACCGCGCTGGTTATGACACTGTCAAACGAGGGAAAAACGCCATGCCGAAGATCAGCCATCTGCCGATGTCCCGCCGCGCCCTGATTGGGGCCGCCGCTGCGCTGCCCTTCGCGGCCCGCGCCCAGGCCACTTGGAAGCCATCGCGTCCCGTGACGCTGATTGTGCCCTTTGCCGCCGGATCCGGGACGGATTCTGTTTCTCGGCTGCTCGCAAGCCTTTTGGAACAGGAATGGGGTTCTCAGGTGGTGGTGGAAAATCGCCCCGGCGGCAATGGCGCCATCGCCGCTGTCTCTGCGGCGCGCGCCACGCCAGATGGCCATACCGTGATGATCACCACCAATAGCCCGCATGGCGCGACACCGGCGCTGATGAAGCGCCCAACCTATGACGCGATCAATGATTTCACCCCGATCGGGCGCATGGGGACCTACATTTTCGTGTTTGCGGTGAATGACCAGGTGCCGGCGCGCAACCTGCAGGAGTTTCTGGCGCTTGCGCGGTCACAGCCCGGCAAGCTCACTTACGCGTCAGGCAATACCACCGGCGTTGTGGGTGGTGCCATGCTGACCTCGCTTGGCAATATCCAGATGGAACATGTGCCTTATCGCTCCACGCCACCCGCCATGACGGATGTGATATCCGGGCGCGTCACCGGCATTATCGTGGATGTCGCGGCGTCGCGCGGCTTTTTGCAGGACGGCAAGCTGCGGTCACTTGGCATTACTTCCGCCACGCGCACACCTTTGTTGCCGAATGAACCGACGCTGGCGGAAGCCGGACTGCCGGGCTTTGAATTGCTGTCCTGGATGGGCGCGGTGGGGCCGGCGCGCATGCCGGCAGAAATCGTGACTTCCTGGAATGCGGCGCTGCGCAAGGTATGGGAAAGGCAGGAAACCGCTGATCGTCTCGCGAGTTTCGGCATTGAGCGCGTGACCTCGACGCCCGAGGAATTCGGCGCCTTCATCCGCAGCCAGATCGAAACCTGGGCGCGGCAGATCAAGGCGGCGGGGATCGAGCCAGAGTGAGTGTGTCAAATTTTGACCATTTGAGGCAGCGCAAGCCTTGATATCGCCACCTTTGCTTACCATTTAAGCATAACGCGCACCGGGGAGGGCTGCGCCAACCGTTTTTCAAAGGGGATCATCATGTCCAATTCCAATAATGCTACCGCCCAAGGGCTTGAGCGTATTCTTGCGGAACTGGCCGATTCCTGCCCGGTCGAGCGTGCGCGGCTTGAAGCCGCGGCGCGCATCCTGACGGCCGCGCGCCGCGCCGCTGGCCTGCCTCTGCCGTCTTCTGACGCTTCTCGCGCCGTGGCTGAAATCCTGCGCCATTGGGATACCGAAGTGGTGACGGCGCTGGAATATGCCGAAACCTTGCCGGAAGCGGCCCTGGACCGCCTGTTGCGCGCCGCCCCGGCCTGGGCAGCCGCCGCCAGCCGGGCACTTGCCAAGCCCGATCGGCACGCGGCCTGATTTATTCACGGCCCCGCTATTCGGCCCGTCTGCCGCAAGGTGGGCGGGCCGTTTTCATTTTGGCCCTGTTCCCGAAGCCCGCCCGCCGGCCTATATGTAACACTCAAAGGCCATGGGCCGGAGTTTCAGTGCCATGATGGAAAAACGAAGCAAGCCAAACGGACCGCGCCGGGTGCTGCTGCTGACTGGCGCCTCACGCGGGATTGGCCACGCCACGGTAAAACGCTTTTCCGCCGCTGGCTG
>JBIIIE010000164.1:0-6290 GCA_044235135.1 Roseomonas sp.
CCAATGAGACGCTTTATACCTATTGGGATTACGGCCCAGCCTTTGAAGCCAATCGCGGCCTGCGTATAGATCATGCACTGCTCAGCCCCGAATTGGCCGAGCGCCTGGAAGCCTGTGAGGTAGATACCACCCCGCGTACCGAGGCGCAGCCCTCGGACCATACGCCGCTGATCGTGACGCTACGGGATACCTGAAGCCTAACGCAGTGTCCGCCCTGGCCCGGCAGCGGCAACCACCACCGGCCGGCTCAGGGCTCGGATTGGCGCCGCGCGATAGGCATCAAGCCCCCGCCCCGGTGAGCCTTCCGCGCCGAAACCGCGACCATTGCCGCCGGGTAGGGGAATGATCTGCGCCCGTTCCGCCCGGTTGCTGAGCGAAATCCCGCCGGCACTCGCCAGCGCCACACTGCCCCAGCCGGCACGCAGCCGCGCCAGCGCCATGGCCTCTGCCGAGCTATCCCCGGCATTGCGCGCTTCCTTTTCCCAGGCCGCCAGCACCTTTTCTCGGTACGGCCCGGCCCTTTCGGGCGTTTGGGAATGATAATGCCCCGCCGCCTGGCGCCAATCCGCCCGCCCGCCATTCAATTCGCTCAGGAAGCGCGCCGCATAGCGGGCATTGGTCAGCGGGTCGAAAGCCTGTTCCAAGGACGCAAAGGCATTGGGGTGGTGGTGCAAATTCACCTGCATGCAGCCCACATCAATGATCCGCACGCCACGGGCCTGCAATTGCCGCACATGGGCAATGGCTGCCTCTCGCGTTGGGAAATATTTGCCTTCCCCCTCGGCATTGATGGTCCAAGGCCAGGGGGCGAATTGGCCAGTTTCGGGGTCACGCCGGCCGGATTCAACCCGGCCAATGGCCTGGAGCAAGCCGCGCGGCAGATTGGCGCCGCGCTCGGCCTCAGTGATGGCGGCGCGGCATAAATGCCCTTCGCTGAAGCCCCTGGCGGGCATCAATTGCGCGGCGGCCGTCAGCGGCCAAAGCGCCAAGCCAAGCACCACAGCGCCAAGCAAGGCCAAGTCGCGCGAAAGGCTTGGCAGGAAGGAATGGACCAGCAACATGCCGACGTCTTGGCAAGCCCTGTGCCAGATTTACCATCGCCAGCCAGCAGCGACACAAGAAACCCTTGGTTGATATTGCAAAAACCCATTTTGCTGCGCTGCAAAAAATTATCTTGCAATGCGAAAAGCGGGAACATATATGAACGTCGTGCGGCGGTTTCCGCTGCACATTCTTGGACGTTTCCTCCCTAAACTTGGCGGTGCCTTCGGGCACCGCCCTTTTTTTGCCCGCCTTACGACCCCGGGGAGAGTAAATCCCAATCCACCCGCGTCAGGCTCTCAATCAGGCTGGTCATGTCGCGCCTGAGCGGACCAAAGCCGGGCAGGCGCTCAATCCGGGTTTCATCCATATAAAGGTTCCGCGCCACCTCAATTTGCAGCGCATGGGTCGCTTCGCGGGGGCGGCCATAATGGCGCGTGACGAAGCCCCCGGCATAAGGGTCATTGCGCCGGACCTTATAGCCAAGGCCCATGAGGGTTTCTTCCACCAGCCGGGTCGCGCGCGGCGTACATGCTGTGCCATGCGCATCGCCCAACACAAAATGTGGGGGGTTCGCCAGATGCGCCGGATGGGCCGGCATGGAATGGCAATCAATCAGCAGGCAAAAGCCGAACCGCGCACGGGTTTCGGCCAGCAGGGCGGCCAAGGCCGCATGATAGGGTTCCCAACATGCGCGAATGCGCGCCTCGGCCTCGGCAAAACTGAGTTTACGCCGGTAGATTTGCTCACCGCCGGTGACAATCCGCGCCAGCGTGCCAAGCCCAGCGCCCACCCTGGGGCTCGCGCTATTGACCCAGGGCGGCAGGGGATCGGTGAACATGGCCGGGTCCAATTCCCAGGCTTCCCGGTTCACATCGCACCAGACCCTGGGGAAGCAGGCCGCGATCAGCGGCGCGCCATGGGCGGGGGCAGCGGCGAAGAGCTCATCGACGAAGGAATCCTCACTCCGGCGGAGCGCGAGCGAATCCATCCGAGTATCCAAAAGCAGTTGGTCCGGATATTGCTGACCCGAATGCGGGGACGCGAAGACCAGGGGGATGGTCTGCCGTTCCGGCCGCTTGATGAGATACGGTTCAGCCTGAACCGGGTCTTGGGCGGCGCAAATGGGGGAATTCATGGATAAAGTCTCGAAACCACACCGCGTACCTTCCATCACACTGGCGCATCGCCGGTAGAATGACACATCATTAGCTGATTTTAGGCTTTAGGGGCTATACGGTCTGTCATGGCGCGCAAGGGAAGAGGCTCGCAAAGCGGCGGTGATCTGATCATCGTGCGCAGGGAAGAAGGCGGCGGGCACGCGCATCACGGCGGGGCCTGGAAGGTGGCCTATGCCGATTTTGTGACGGCGATGATGGCCTTCTTCCTGCTGATGTGGCTGATCAATGCCACCACGGAAGAACAGCGCCGCGGCATCGCTGATTACTTCAACCCGACCAATGTCCTGTCGCGGTCCGAATCCGGGAGTGGCCGACCCTTCGGCGGGCAGACGCCAAATGATGATGCGTCGCTGATGTCCACCACGGGTACGATTGAGGTTCAGCCCGGCAAGCGCCCAGTAGTGATGGATATCGAGGAAGACGATAGCCGCACGCCAGCCGAACCCGTGCCGCGACGCGAAGGCCCGGTTGGGCAGGAAGATGCAGAGAATGCGCGGCTGGTTATCCGTACCCCGCCAGGTGCGCTGGCCGGCCCAGAACAACCGCGTGGCGGCCCGGCTGCCGAGCCCTCCCCCGAAGAGCAGCGCCCGGAGAATATCGGTGAGGTGGAATTGCGCCAGGAATTGGCCAGACGAGAACGCGAGGCCTTCGAAGCTGCCGCCGACCAGCTTCGTGAGGCCGTGCGTTCCGATCCCGCCCTGGCCGATATCGCTCGTCAATTGCTCATTGAACAAACGCCGGAAGGCATGCGCATACAATTGGTGGATGCGGAGCGCCAACCAATGTTCGCGCTTGGTGGTGCGGCACCCAATGATCGGGCGCGTGCCCTGCTGCAGCGCGTGGCGCAGGTGATCCAGCGCCTGCCGAACGCGATCAGCATTGCGGGCCACACGGATGCCACACCCTTTCGCGGCGGTGCAGAGCGCAGCAATTGGGACCTTTCCACTGAACGTGCCAATGTCACGCGCCGCCTGCTCATTGACGCAGGTGTCGCCGATAGCCGCATCAGAAACCTGACAGGTCATGCGGAACGTGACCTGTTGATACCGGAACAACCAACCGCCGCCGCCAATCGTCGTGTTTCCATCACGCTGATCCGCCAGGCGCCGGAGACGCCACGCCCATGATATCCATCGCCGGCTTTATTTTCCTGCTTGTCTGCGTCTTCGGCGGCTATATGGCCGCCGGCGGCAAGATGGACATCATTTTGCTGGCCCTGCCATTCGAGTTCGCCATTATCGGTGGGGCTGCCTTCGGTTCTCTCCTTATGGCGAACAGCCTGTCGGAGGTAAAGCATATCCTAGGCAGCGTGGGCAAAATCCTGAAGGGCGGCAAATACAAGCGCAAGGACTATATGGAATTGCTGAGCCTGTTGTTCTGGCTGGTGCGTCTAGCGCAGACTAAGGGACCGATGGCAATTGAACCGCATATCGAAAAGCCCGAGGAAAGCGCGGCCTTTCAGAAATTCCCGAATATTCTGAAGGACCATCACACTGTTGCGATCATTTGCGACTATCTACGCATGGTTGGTATGAATGCCGATGACCCGCATCAGATTGAAGATGTGATGGCGCGCGAACTGAAAAAAATGAAGGAAGAGGAATTGCACAGTGCGCACGCGCTGCAAAGCGTTGCCGATGCGCTGCCGGCGCTTGGGATTGTTGCCGCCGTAATGGGCGTGATCAAGACCATGGCGTCCATTGACCAACCACCGGCGATCCTTGGCAAAATGATCGGCAGCGCGCTGGTCGGCACGTTCCTTGGTGTGTTGCTGGCCTATGGTCTGGTCGGGCCTTTTGCCGCGCGCCTCAAGGCCGTGATTGAGGAAGAGGCGAAGTATTACGAGGTGATCCGCGCCGTGCTGGTCGCCCATCTGCATGGCAATGCGCCGCAGGTGGCAGTGGAAACCGGGCGCAAGATGGTACCGACCGATCTGATGCCGAGCTTCGCGGAAGTTGAAGAATCGCTGCAGGAACTGAAGATCTGACGAAGGCTTTCTGGTTGGCTGGAGTTTGGCCGGCGGCTTGGCCATCGGCTCTTGTTTCGCCGCGCCGGATCAATCCCGCGCGGCGTCCAGATGCGCGCGCAGCCGTCTCAGCTGCGGAAGTATTTCCGCGATCTCAGCATCCGACAGCACCTCCGATATGGCGGCCATATGGGGCCCGACTGCGGCAATCGCGCGTTCACGCATGGCGCGCCCGGCAGCGGTCAGAAAGACGCGCTTGCCCCGCCCATCCTTCGGGTCGGCTTCTACCCGGATCAGACCGCGTGTCTCCAGCCGATGCAGGGTATTCGTCATCGCCGCCTTCGAAGTCTGGAAGGCGCGCGCCAGGGCGCCCGGTGACGTGCCATCCCCACGCCGCACAAGATGAGTGAGTACGCCGAAATGCGGCTGCCGGAGCCGATCCGGTAGCACGCGTTCCAGGGTATTGCGGGCCAATTGCTCAATGATCGCGATCTCATTGAGCAATTGGAAGGTGGGCGGTTCGGAAGAGGTCACGCGCGCAGTATACGCGATTCCGCCGGCCAGCGTAGAGAAGTCCGGATGCCCGGCGATGCCGGATGGCCAAGCCGCCCAAACATTTGCAGCCTTTCACCCGAAGCGACGCCCGTCGCGCGGCGAATCGCCTCATGCAGCGGCTCCATTTCCGGGAATTCCTGGAGCGTCTGGCTCAGTGGCTGGATGCCAAGGCCCGCGGCATTCGCCGCCAGATCAAGCCGAAGCCAATCGCGCCCTGCCTCAAGCTGCGCCGCGCGGCTATTGCCTGCTGTCGTGGTCCAGACGAAGCAGGGCGAAGCGGCAATGACCGAAAGCTGCGCTTGCATCATCAGCCCGAAGGCCTGGCCATTGCGGTCAGCGAAGGCGGCACGGGTAAGCTCTCCACGCGCGACCAGTTCTTCGACCTGCGGTCCGCCGATGCCGATGCCATCCGGGTTCGCCGCCATCTCGGCCCGACCGAGCCGAAACAGGTCTATGCTTTCCTGAAGCGTGTGCGGCGTGCCGGCCTCAACCCGGAAGCCCTCCAGCGCGATGTCGCGCAAGGCCGTGACCCGCGCCGGATCGGTCGTGAAGCCAAGGCGCTTTGGATCGGCCAGCGCGGCGGCGAGCAGCGCGGGGTCGGGCACCCGTGCCATGTCATAAGGTTGCTTGGCCGAACGGCGCGTCGGCACGGCGGCAAAGAGCGGATCGCGCATGCCTTCGCCTGGGCGGAGCTTGACAGCGGCAACCGGCCGCGCGTCAAGCCGCCTTCCCGGCAGCCCCTCGGGAAATAGGGCGATGTCGGCGCCGATGCCCTCCTGCGCCAGCGCCATCCGATAAAGCTCAAGGAAACCGCCAAGGCCGATCACGATTTGCCGATCAAAGGGGTCGGTTGCGGGCAGGCGGCGTTCCAGGTCGCAACGGAGCAGGACACGATCAGCGCCCGCCAACTGCACCAGCCAGGGCTGAAGATTATGCGGGTTTGGGGCGCGGATGGCATGGCCGGCGGCACGAATGCGCGGATCGGCATGGCGCGTCGCCGGATCGCCTTCGGGCGCGGGCTGGGCCTTCGCCATGCGCAGCATGCCATCTGACAGGACAAGCATGGCGCCGGCGGCGGTGAGGATTTGGCGTCTTTGGATTGTCATGGGGCAAAAGGCCTTTCGAAGTGGCGCGAACAGTATTGTTCGACTTCAAACAATGTAGTACAACATCAAACTATATGCAAGACGAAAATAGGACCCACCCTTCCGAGCGAGGCGCGGTTCAGACCATGGCCAGTTTTGCGAAAAGGATCATTCATGAATGTTAAAAGCGTTGACTTAGCCCGCCACACCCCTAAAGTGATCATCGTTCACTTTGGGCCAAGTTGCTGCTCACCGCCACGTGAAAGGGAGTTCACCCCATGACCAGCGTCGTCCAACCGCCACGAGCGCAAGCCCTCCCCGGCAAAGCCCTCACCATGGCCGCCGGCCAATCCGCTATACCCCAAGCTGGTGCTGGCCGCCGCGTGATCACCCCGGCTGGAGAGTTGGCGGTACGGGAAGCCGGCCAGGGCACCGTCGCCCTGCTGCTTTGGCACGGCCTTT
>JBIIIE010000166.1:0-6271 GCA_044235135.1 Roseomonas sp.
TCCATCCGCGCATGCCTGATGAACCCCTGATTTTCGTGGAAGTCGCCCTTGAACGTGGCATGGCGGCCAGTGTGCAAAAACTGCTTGATGAAAAGGCGCCGTTGCAGGATGCCGGGCAGGCGGATACGGCCGTGTTTTATTCCATCAACAATTGCCAGCGCGGCTTGGATGGCATTTCCTTCGGCAATTTCCTGATCAAGCGCGTTGTGGAATTGCTGGCGGCGGAATTCCCGAAGCTGAAAACCTTCTGCACGCTTTCCCCCATGCCGGGCTTCCGCAACTGGCTTGAGAAAAGCGCGCGGGCTGGTGAGGCTTTGCTGACTACCGAGGAAGAAGCCAGCCTCACCACAGCGCTCGGCGATGGCGCGACGCTGGATTTCGCCCAACTCATCACGGACCGTGCCTGCGTCAAGCAGGAAGCGCTCGCCCGCGCCATGGCGCCCATCCTGATCCGGCTTGGCGCGCGATACTTGATCAAGGAAGCGCCGGCGGGCAGGGCAGGGCGCGCGCTTGATCCCGTGGCGCATTTCCACCTGTCCAATGGCGCGCGGATCGAAAGGCTGAATTGGCGCGCCGATGTCTCGGAAAATGGTCTCCGCCAATCCTGCGGGTTGATGGTGAATTACCTTTATGACCCCGCAAGCATCGAAAATAATCATGAAGCCTATGTGGGCGATGGCCAGCGGGCTGCCTCGGGCGGGCTGAAGCGGCTCATCCGGGCCTGAAATCCCCTCTTTCGCAGGCAGGATCGAACCGCCATATTCCAGTAATCTGGTTGGGGGAATTGAGGATGACAGTGCAAGGCAAGGGCAAGGCCCGCCATTTGCCGGGTAGCGCCCGGCGGGTTGAAATCCTCCATGCGCTGGAGAGGAAGCTGCTTTGGCTTTCTTCCTGGATGATTCACCACGCCAATCATATCCGCCCCAATCGGGATGGGCTGAAAGTGGGCGGGCATCAGGCATCCTGCGCTTCCTGCATTTCCATTCTGACCGCGCTTTACTTCGACATTCTGAAACCAGCGGATCGCGTGGCGGTGAAGCCCCATGCCGGGCCGGTGTTTCATTCCATCAACTATTTGCTCGGGCGCCAGCAGCGCGAAAACCTGGAAACGCTGCGCCAATTCGGCGGCATTCAGCCCTATCCATCCCGCGTGAAGGATGGGTCAGAAGTGGATTTCTCCACTGGTTCCGTCGGGCTTGGCGTCGCACTCGCGTCCTTCGGCTCGCTGGTGCAGGATTACGTGCATCTGCATCGCTTGGCGCCGGAGGGTGTTCCGCCGGGCCGCCATGTCGCCGTGGTGGGCGATGCGGAATTGGATGAGGGCAATATCTACGAAGCCCTATTGGAAGGCTGGAAGCACGATATCCGCAATGTCTGGTGGGTGGTGGATTACAACCGCCAATCGCTCGATTCCGTTGTGCCGGACAGGCTCTTTGGCCGGATCGAGGGCCTGTTCCGCGATATGGGCTGGAATGTCGTCACGCTCAAATATGGCCGCAAGCTGGAAGCCGCCTTTGCGCGGCCCGATGGCGAACAACTGCGCCGCTGGATTGATGATTGCCCGAATAGCCTCTACGCCGCTTTGACCTTCCAGGGTGGTGCCGCTTGGCGCGCCGCGATCCTGGCTGATCTTGGCCGGGTCGCCGGCATTCGCGCCATCATAGACCCGCTTTCGGATGATGAGCTTTCCGCGCTGATGACCAATCTGGGCGGCCATGACATTGAAACCCTGACCGAGGCCTTCCGCGCCCAGGATGCGGCGGGGGACCAGCCCACCTGCTTCATTGCCTATACCATCAAGGGCATGGGCCTGCCCTTTGCCGGGCATAAGGACAACCACGCCGGGCTGATGACGAAGGAGCAGATGGAAGGCTTCCGCGCCGCCATGCGCATCCGCCCCGGCCATGAATGGGACCCCTTTGAAGGGCTCGATCTGCCCGAAGAGGAATTGCGCGAATTCCTGGCCGACATTGATTTCGCCAAGCCCTTGTCGCCCCAGGGCCGTTCCCTGCAATCGCCGGTGATCCATGTGCCGGATCGCTTCGCGGCACCGCGCGTGCCGGCGGGGCGGAAGCACTCCACCCAGGCCGCCTTTGGCGAGATTTTGGCCGAGATCGGGCGCGGGCAGGGGGAGAATGCCGACCTCGCCAAGCGCATTGTCACCACCAGCCCGGATGTCACGGTCTCCACCAATCTCGGGCCTTGGGTGAATAGGCGGGGGATTTTCGACCGCCACAAGAAGAATGACGTGTTCCGCGATGCCAAGCTGGCTTCCGCCCAGCGCTGGGGCATGTCGCCGGAAGGCCAGCATGTCGAATTGGGCATTGCGGAACAGAACCTGTTCCTGCTGTTGGCGGGGCTGGGGCTCGCGGATCGGCTTTATGGGGCGCGGCTTTTGCCGGTGGGCACGGTCTATGACCCCTTCGTCAATCGCGGCCTGGATGCGCTGATTTACGCCTGCTACCAGGATGCTCGGTTTCTTTTGGTTTCAACGCCTTCGGGGCTGACCTTGGCACCGGAAGGCGGCCAGCACCAAAGCGTCAATACGCCCTTGATCGGCATGGCGCAGGATAGGCTGGTTGCCTATGAACCTGCCCATGCCGATGAATTGGCGATTTTGATGCGCCATGCCTTTCATCACATGCAGCAGCCCGATGGCTCCGCGGTCTGGCTACGGCTTTCCACACGCGGGCTGGAACAGCCGGATCGCAGCCTTGACCCGGCGGCGGTGATTGCCGGCGCCTATTGGGTGGTGCCGCCCGCACCGGGGGCGAGCTTCGCCCTTGCCTATCAGGGGGCCCTGGCGCCGGAAGCCCTGGCCGCCTTCAACACCATTCGCGAAGACATCCCCGAAGCCGGGCTGCTCGCCATCACCAGCCCGGACAAGCTGCATACGGATTGGCTCGCGGCCCGGCGCAAGGCGCGCGCGGGCTTTGGCGCGCCAAGCTGGATTGAAACCCTGCTTGAACCTCTCGCCGCCAATGCCGCCCTGGTTACGGTGCTGGATGGCCACCCCGCCGCCCATGCCTGGCTTGGGTCCGTGCGCGGGCAGAAGGTGGTGCCGCTTGGCGTGGACCGTTTCGGCCAGGCGGGCGATATCCCCGACCTCTACCGCGAATATGGGCTGGATGAGGCGGCCATTCTGGATGCCTGCGCCCAGGCTTTGGTGTCTTGACGCATTTTGACATGACATCTCTTGGAAAGCGCCAAGGCATAGGCTAAAGGCCCCGTTCCGATCGCGGCGCGGCGCCGTTCGGCGCGGGCGTGGTGGAATTGGTAGACACGCCGGATTTAGGTTCCGGTGGCGCAAGCCTTGGGGGTTCGAGTCCCTTCGCCCGCACCACCGGCGCCGCCGCGGCTTTTTGTTTCTCTAGCTTGGGATGGACGATCCTCCGATGCAGGTTAATGAGCTCGCGCATGAAGGTTTGAAGCGCGCCTATTCCGTGACGCTTCCGGCCAGCGATATCGCCCAGAGCCGCGAAAAGCGGCTTGCCGAAATCGCCAAGACGGTTTCGCTGCCGGGCTTTCGCCCGGGCAAGGTGCCGCTTTCCATTGTGCGTCAGCGCTATGGCACCGCCGTGATGGGCGAAGTGCTTGAGGCATCCGTGAATGATGCGCAGCGCAAGGTGGTGACGGATCGTGGCCTGAAGCCCGCGCTGCAACCGAAGATCGAAGTGACTAATTTCTCCGAAGGCGCTGACCTTGAATTCCGCATGGAATTGGAAGTGCTGCCGGATGTGCCGATGCCTGATTTTTCCGGCATTGAGCTGGAACGTCTGCGCGCCGAGCCGTCCGATGAGGAAGTGCAGAAAATCCTGGAAACGCTGGCGACGCGCAATGGCGAATTGACGGATGTGACTGAAGCCCGCCCCGCTGCCAAGAATGACATGTTGGTCTGCGATTTCGCCGGATCCGTTGTTCCTGATCTGCTGACCAATGGCCCGGCCCTTGGGGCCGTGCCCGGCATTCCGGGTCAGGCGCCGCGCGGCTGGGAAATTGGGCTTTCGGGTGGCTTGAAGTCCGAAATCGCTGCCATCGGCACCGATGAAACCCTGCCCTATTTCGATCTTCGCGTCAGCGGCACCGCGAGCGAGGACGGCTGGGTGCAGGTATTCCTGGAAGGCGCCAAGGGCGTTGCCGCTGCGCCAGGTGCCACGCAAAGCCTGATGGTCAGCACCAAGGTGACCAGCGGCAGCCTGCCCGATGGCATTCAGGGCAAGCTTGGCTTTAATTTCTACAGCCTCGGCCAGGATAGCGTTGATTTCCTGGATATGCAGCGCGAAGCCTTTGATGTGACGGCCGGGCGCAGCACGCTTGCCTTCACTTTCCCCAATCAGGCGGAAATTGGCGCCTGCCGGCCGTTCATTTACCTGCATGGCATGCCGGCGGGTGCGGCGGTGGAATTCACGCTGCGCATCGGGCCTGCGCGCTTGATTGCGGGCACGGAAGAACCGGCCCTTGCCCCCTTCGCGGGTGGGTCGGCGACCGATATGCCGATTGAAGTCGGCGGCCCAGGTTTCATCCCGGGCTTCACTGAGCAGTTGGAAGGGCTTTCCGTTGGCGATAGCCGCGATATCCAGGTGGTGTTTCCGCTGGAATACGGTTCAGCTGAATTGGCGGGCAAGCGCGCGGTTTTCTCCATTACGGCGAAGAAGCTGCAACAGCGCGTGCCGCGCGCCATTGATGATGAATTGGCGAAGACGGTCGGGCAGGAAGATCTTGCGGCCTTGCAGGCGCAGGTGAAGGAAGGCTTGCAGCGCGAATATGACGCCATGGCCCGCATGCGCCTGAAACGCGCCCTTCTGGACAAGCTTGCCGATCAGGCAAGCTTCCCCGTGCCGGAAGGCATGGTGGAGGGTGAATTCAGCCAAATCTGGCAGCGTGTGGAAGCGGATTTGAAGGCCGGGCGCTTGGATTCGGATGATGCCGGCAAGGATGAGGCGACCTTGCGCGGTGAATATCGCGGCATCGCCCAGCGCCGCATCCGGCTTGGCCTGCTGCTGTCTGAGATTGGCCGCAGCAACAATATCCAGGTGACACCGGATGAATTGAGCCGCGCACTCCGCCAGGAAGCCGCCCGCTACCGTGGCCAGGAACAGCAGGTGATCGAATTCTTCCGCAAGAATCCGGAGGCGATGGAAAACCTCCGCGCCCCGATTTTTGAGGAGAAGGTTGTGGATTTCATCCTGGAACTGGCCAAGGTGGCCGAGCGCCAGGTGAAGCCTGAGGAATTGTCGGAAGCCTGAACCGGCTACCCGCCACGACGCGAAAGGGCAGGGGGCAACCTCTGCCCTTTTTTTTGTTCATCTGCTCCGCTGGCGGTTTTTGTCGGGAAATGAAGGGGGTGGCTTGCAGGAAGGCAGCACCTCGCATAGGTAGGGTGGCAAGAGGTAATGCGGCGTTTGTCGCAGCAACAAAGGGGGGCGTGGTTCGGGTGTCTGACACCATCCTTGAAACGGAAGGGCTTACCAAGGAATTCCGGGGCTTCGTCGCGGTGAGCGACGTGAACCTGAGTGTTCGCCGGGGCACCATCCATGGCTTGATCGGCCCGAACGGCGCCGGCAAGACCACTTGCTTCAATATGCTGACGAAATTCCTGCCGCCGACCCGTGGCGCCATTCGCTACGATGGCCGCGACATTACGGGGATGAAGGCGGCCGAGGTGGCGCGGCTTGGCCTGGTGCGGAGCTTTCAGATCTCCGCCGTGTTCCCGCATCTGACCGTGCTTGAGAATGTGCGCGTTTCCTTGCAGCGCGCCCGTGGCGGTTCCTTCGATTTCTGGCGGTCCGATTCGGTCTTGCGCAAGTTTGACGCGCGCGCCGAGGAATTGCTGGCCGATGTGGGCCTGACCGAATGGATGCACCTGACCGCCGGTGAATTGCCCTATGGCCGCAAGCGTGCCTTGGAAATCGCAACCACGCTTGCACTTGATCCGGTGATGATGCTGCTGGATGAACCAACCGCGGGCATGGCGCATGATGATGTGGAACGCGTGGTGGCGCTGGTGAAACGCGTTTCGGTGGGTCGCACCATTCTGCTGGTGGAACATAACCTGCGCGTTGTGCAGGGGCTTTGCGATACCATCACCGTGCTCGCGCGCGGCAGTGTGCTGGCGGAGGGTGACTACGCCGCCGTGTCGCGCAACCCGGATGTGATCGCGGCCTATCTTGGTTCCGAAGCCCCGACGGAGGCCGCCCATGGCTGATGTGATGACCGCCGCTGGCGGTGCCAAGGCCAGTACCGCCGCGCTGATGGAAATCCGCGGGCTGGA
>JBIIIE010000167.1:0-6267 GCA_044235135.1 Roseomonas sp.
GGCATCCAGCAGCAAGGGAAAGGCGCGCTTCAGGCGGATTTCGATGGTGCGGTCATCCACCGCGCGCCATTCATCCACCTGGCGGATCAGCAATTGGCCGAAGGGCTCACGCGCGCACCAGCGCTTCAGGCTGGCGATGCAATCACGCGCGCGGACCGGTTCGCCATCATGGAAGCGCAGCCCCGTGCGCAGCGTGATGCGCCAGCGCTTGCCGTCATCCAAAACCTCGGCCCCTTCGGCCATTTGCGGCTTTGGCTTCAATTCAGCGTCCACGCCATAAAGCGTGTCAAAGACATGCCAGCCATGATTGCCGGTCACGGTTGCGGTGGTGAAGACCGGGTCCAGCACGCTCAGATTGGCTTGCGGGACGAAGCGCAGCGTTTGTGCGCGCATATCTTGCGCCACCACGGGCGCGGGCAGCGCCGCCGCCGCGCCCATCGCCAGGACGGACCTGCGGCTGATACCGGTTGCTGTCATTGGAATCTCCTCCCTGTCAGGTCTTGTTTCGGGCAGTCTGGAGCCTCTTGCGCCAATGCGCCAGCCCACGCGTTTGGCGCTGGCGCCGCCCGCCTGTATCCTTCCCGCAATGCCCCCTGCCCAAGTCCCAACAGGCCCGATTCCGGATGCCGCCGGTGCCACACCCGCCATGGCGCAATGGTTCGCCGCCAAGGCCGCGCATCCGGATGCGCTGGTATTTTTCCGCATGGGCGATTTTTACGAGCTTTTCTTCGCCGATGCCGAAGCCGCCGCAGCCGCGCTTGACATCGCGCTGTCCTTCCGGGGGGAACATCGCGGCCAGAAGGTTGCCATGTGCGGCGTACCGGCCCATGCGCATGAAAGCTATCTGGCGCGGCTGATCCGCCAGGGTTTCCGGGTTGCCATTTGCGATCAGATGGAAACGCCGGAACAGGCCAAGGCGCGCAAGGCGCCGACCATCCGGCGGGATATCACGCGGCTTGTGACGGCGGGTACGGTCACGGAGGAAACCCTGCTGGAAGCGGCGCGCCCCGCCTGGCTTTTGGCTTTGGCACCCCTTGAAGATCGGATCGGCGCCGCTTGGCTTGATGTTTCAACCGGCGCCTTTGGCACCGAATCCCTGCCGCGCGCGGATATCCAGGCCCTGCTGGCGCGGCTGGAACCCGCCGAAATCCTGGCGCCGGAAGGCGTATTCGAAGGCGAAGTGGCGGCGCGCATTACCCCACTTGACTCGCCCCGCGATGCTGCCCGACGCCTTGCCGAGGCTTTTGATGTCTCAACCCTGGAAGGTTTTGGCAGCTTCAGCGCCGAAGAAATGGCCGCTGCCGCCATGGCGGTGGATTATGTGCGTGCCACCCAGGCCGGCGCCTTGCCGCGCCTGGCACCGCCCAGCCCCATGGGGGGGCGCGGGTTGTTGCAAATGGATGCCGCGACGCGCCGGAGCCTTGAAATCCTGAAAAGCGAAAGGGGGGAGGCGCGGCATTCCCTGCTCGCCGCCGTGGACCGTACCGTGACCGCTGCTGGGGCGCGGGAATTGGCGGCACGGCTGGCCTCTCCGCTGGCCGAAGCCGCACCCATTCTGGCGCGGCATGAGGCGGTGGGCTGGATGCTCGCGGCACCTTCCGAACGGGCGGCATTGCGCGCGGCCCTGAAGGGTTCGCCGGATATGGCGCGTGCGCTCGCGCGGCTATCGCTTGATCGCTTCGCACCGCGTGACCTGGCCGCAATCCGCGATGGGCTGGCGCGGGCCGAAGCCATGGCGGCGACGCTGGATGCCGCAGGTGGGCTTCAACCGGCGCTGATCGAGGCAGCACGCAGCGCGCTGGTGCCGGAAGCCTCACCGCAAGCGGAATTGCAGCGCGCCTTGGCCGAAACCCTGCCGGCGCGGCTGGAAGATGGCGGGCTGATCGCGCCCGGCTATGACGGCGAATTGGATGCGCTGAGGCGGCTCCGTGATGGCGGGCGGGATGCCATTGCCGCGCTGCAATTGGATTTAGCGCAGGCCTGGGGGGTCGCGGCTTTGCGTATCCGCCATCATCAGCAATTCGGCTTTCTGGCCGAGATGCCCTTGGCTGCGGGCGAGAAATTGCTCCGCGCCGCCATCCCCGAAGGCCCCAATTGCCCGATCCATCGCCAGACCATGTCCAATGTCATGCGCTTCACCTGTCCTGCTTTGGCCGAGCTTGACCGCAAGGTGGCCGAAGCGGGCGATCAGGCCGCGCGGCGGGAACGCCTGGTCGCGCAGCATTTGCGCCGGCTTTGCCTGAATGGGGCGCCCGGCATCGCGGCGGCAGCAGCGGCGATGGCGGAATTGGATGTGCATGCGGCCGCTGCCGAACTGGCTGCAGGCGGCGGTTGGTGCCGGCCGGAAATCACCGAAAAGCCTGATTTCGCCATTAAGGCCGGGCGTCATCCGGTGGTGGAAGCCGCCCTGGCCCGCGCGCGCGGCCCGGCCTTTGTGCCCAATGATTGTGATCTGTCTGCCGGGCAGCGGCTTTGCCTGCTGACTGGGCCAAATATGGCCGGCAAATCCACCTATTTGCGACAGAACGCGCTGTTTGTGATTTTGGCCCAGGCCGGGCTTTTCCTGCCCGCCGAAGCCGCGCGGCTTGGCCTGGTGGATCGGCTGTTTTCCCGCGTGGGTGCGGCGGATGACATTGCCGGTGGGCGTTCCACCTTCATGGTCGAAATGGCCGAAACTGCAGCGATATTGAACCAGGCCAGCGCGCAATCCCTGGTGGTGTTGGACGAGGTCGGGCGCGGCACCGCCACTTGGGATGGGCTGGCGATCGCGTGGTCCGTGCTGGAAGCCTTGCATGACCGTATCCGCTGCCGCACCATTTTCGCCACGCATTTCCATGAATTGACCTCCCTTGCGGCGAAGCTGCCGGAACTGACGCTTGCCACCATGCAGGTGCGTGAATGGCGCGGGCAGGTGATTTTCCGCCACAGTGTCGGCCCCGGCGCCGCCGAGAAATCCTGGGGCCTGCATGTGGCGAAACTCGCCGGTGTCCCGCGTGAGGTGCTGCGTCGCGCAGAGGCTGTGCTGACCTCGCTTGAGGCCCGCGCCAAGGGGCTTGACCCCCTGGCGGAGGAGCTGCCGCTTTTCGCGCGCCCCGGGCCTGTCGCCGCGCCTTCCCATCCGGCGCTGGACGCGCTTGCAAGGCTAGATCCCGATACACTCAGCCCGCGAGAAGCGCAGGAGTTTCTCTACCGCGTTAAATCGCTTTTGGAGACTGTCACAGCGCCGCCGGACAAGTTAGTGTGAGGGGGATGAGTCTGACCCAGGCAACCCCCGAAACCGCCTCCCTGCCGCATCGGCGTGGATCGCCGCACCCTGGCATTATTCCTGAACAGCCTTTGGTGCTGGCGTATTTGCTCGCAGAATTGCTGCCGGAAGGGCAGCCCATCCCACGCGATGCGGCGCTGGCGCTGCTGCGCCGCCATTTGGGCCGCATTCAGGCGCGTGTGCAGGAAGCTTTTGAAGCGCGCGAATTATCTGGCCTTGCCGCCGCGCGCTGGTTGGCTGCGCTGACCGATACGTTAATGGTTGGCATTCATCGCTATGCCGAAGCGTTACACCCACCTGATCGTGGTGAGAAATCCCATGCCTTGGTGGCGACCGGCGGCTATGGCCGCGGTGTGCTCGCACCTTTTTCTGATATTGATCTGTTGTTCCTGACCGACAACAGCATGGGTCCGCGGGGCCGGAAAGCGGTTGAGTTTATGCTCTATCTGCTCTGGGATCTGGGGCTGAAGGTTGGGCATGCGACGCGGTCGCGCAGTGAATGTCTTCAGGAAGCGAAGCGCGACGCGACCGTGATGACCGCGCTTTTGGATGCGCGGCTTGTCGCGGGCGATCCGGCGATTTTCGCCCGCTTTGATGAGGCGTTTCGCACCGCGCGTGCGCGCGCCGGGCTGAAGCCTTTTCTGGAAGCGAAGCTTGCCGAACGGCAAAAGCGCCATCGTCGCTATGGCGATAGCCCTTATGTGGTCGAACCGCATGTCAAGGAAGGGCGCGGCGCGCTGCGCGATTTGCAAACGCTTTATTGGCTGGCGCGCTATGCCTTCAATGTGCAGCGCATGCCGGAATTGGTCGGGCCTGACAGCCCAGGCGGGGGTTTGCTGACAGCGAATGAAGCGCGTGCCATTCGTCGCGCCTGGGATTTTCTGTGGACCGTGCGCTTTCATTTGCATCTGGTGACAGGCCGGGCGGAAGAACGCCTGACCTTTGATTTGCAGCCAGTGGTGGGCGCCCGCATGGGCTATACGCGCCGCGGGCTTCAGGATGGCGTTGAACGCTTCATGAAGCATTTCTTCCTGACCGTGCGGGACGTGGCGCGTTTCACGCGCATCCTGGAACCGGCCATCATGCGCGCGGCCCTTGGCCGCCCTGCCGTACTCCCCGCACCTGACAAGGCTTTGACTGAAGCGGGCTTTGGCCTGGCAGACGGCAAGATCATTGCCGCACCAGGCTTTGACTTCACGATCGAACCTGTGCTGATGCTGCGCATCTTTCGTCTTGCTCGGGATCGGGGGTTGGAGATCCATCCGCTCGCCTTCCGCGCCATTATTCGCCATGCGCGGCAACTCGCACGCTTGCGCGGCGATCCGGCGGCGAGTGCGGAATTCCTTGATATCCTCTCCGGCAAGGATCCGCATATTTGGCTGCGGATGTTGAACGAAGCCGGGCTGATCGCGGCACTTTTGCCCGATTGGCAGCGCGTGGTCGGGCTGATGCAGTTCGATACCTATCATGTCTTCACCGTGGATGAGCATACCATCGAAGCGGTTGGCGTTCTGGGCGCGATGGAACGTGGTGAGCTCACGGAAATTGCCCCGGTCGCGAGTGAATTGATCGGCCAGGTGCAATCCCGCCGGGCGCTTTATGTCGCGATGCTGTTGCATGATGCGGCGAAGGGGCGCGGGGGTGATCATTCGGAATTGGGCGCGGAATTGGCGCTGCATGTCTGCCCCGCCCTTGGCCTGACGCCTGAGGAGACTGAGACGGTTTCCTGGCTGGTGCTGCATCATTTGCTGATCAGCGAAACCGCCTTCCGCCGCGACATAGAAGACCCGAAGACGATCCTGGATATTGCCGAGATTGTGCAAAGCCCGGAACGACTTAGGTTGCTGCTGGTGCTGACGGTTGCTGACATGCGCGCGGTCAGCGCCAAGGTCTGGAATGGCTGGAAGGCAACCCTGTTGCGGGAGCTTTACTGGCGTGTCGCGGAAGTGCTGGCGGGCGGGCTTTCCGTGCCGGAACGTGATGTGCGCGTGGCACGCGCCAAGGATGCGGCAGCGAAATTGCTCGCTGGCCATTCGCGCGCGGCATTGGATCACTACCTTGGCCTTGGTTATCCCGGCTATTGGCTTTCCTTTGATCCTGAGACCCATGCGCGCCATGCGGCAATGATTGAAGAAGCGCGCGCCACCAAGGCACCGCTGACGGTGCAGACGCGGGTTCTGGAGAATCGTGCTGTTACCGAGGTCACGGTCTATTGCACGGACCATCCCGGCCTTTTCAGCAAAATCGCCGGCGCCTTGGCGGTTGCGGGGGCCAGTATTGTTGACGCGCGCATCCATACCATGACGGATGGCATGGCGCTGGACACCTTCTGGGTACAGGATTTCCAGGGTGGTGCCCTGGATGCGCCCCATCGCTTGGCGCGGCTTTCCGTATTGGTGGAACAGGCACTTTCGGGGAGCCTCAACCTCCGTGATGAAATCCGCAAGCTGAAGCGCGAACCGGCAAGGCTGCGCGCCGTGACCGTGCCGCCGCGTGTGGTGATAGACAATCACGCATCCAATACGCATACAGTGATTGAGGTGAACGGCCGCGACCGGCCCGGGCTATTGCATGATGTGACCGCGGCCATGAGCGATCAGGGCATGCAGATTGCGTCCGCCCATATCACCACCTATGGCGTGCGCGCGATTGACGTATTCTATGTGAAGGATGTTTTCGGCCTGAAGGTTGAAAATGACCGCAAGCTCGCCGGGTTGCGCGCCGCGCTGGCAAAGGCGCTGGTGCCGCCGGAGACAGAAGCGAAGGTAGCCATGGGATGAAAGAGGGTTTCAAAAGCTTCGCCGAATTCTGGCCCTATTACTTGAGCGAACACGCCAAGCCCGCGACCCGCGCGCTGCATTTCGCGGGCACCGGTGTGGGGCTTTTCTTGGCTTTCGTCGCACTGATTTCGGGCAATTATTGGCTGCTGCTGGTGGCGCTGGTTTGCGGCTATGGCCCGGCCTGGATCGGGCATTATTTTGTCGAGAAAAACCGCCCCGCCA
>JBIIIE010000168.1:0-6220 GCA_044235135.1 Roseomonas sp.
CGTCTATCCCGACTTCCCCACCCCCGAGGGAGAACCCCCCATGCCCGCCTGGCTGCCCGAATTGGCGGCTTCGGTCTTCGCGACCATCATCGCCATTACGCTGCATGAAGCGGCGCATGGCTATGCCGCGCGTGGCTTGGGCGATGATACGGCAGAACGCGCCGGGCGGCTCAGCCTGAACCCGATCCGCCATGTGGATATGGTGGGCACCATTCTGCTGCCTGGGTTTTTGCTGGTTTCCCAACTGCTTACCATTGGCCGCGTGGAGGCCATGTTCGGCTGGGCCAAGCCCGTGCCGGTCAATATCTGGCAACTGCGCAACCCGCGCTACGGCATGGTGGCGGTAGCGGCTGCCGGGCCGGCGACCAATTTCGCGCTTGCCCTGGCGGCGGGGTTTGCCATCCACTTGGCTCTTCTCGCGCAACCTTATGTGGATAGCACCACCTTCGACTTTATTGGGCATTTTTTGGGGTTTCTGATTCTAGCTAACTTGGTTTTGGGGCTATTCAACCTTTTGCCGCTACCGCCGCTGGATGGCGGGCGCATTGCGGTCGGGTTGCTTCCGCGTACCCCCGCTATGGCGCTGGCGCGACTCGAACGCTATGGACTTCTCATTGTGATTTTCGGCCTGTTCCTGCTGCCCCATTTGCTGCCGGGTTATGACCCATTCGGCTGGTTTTTTCGTCAGGTGGTTGCTCCCAGCGGTAAACTCGTTCTCATGCTCACCGGACACGGGTAACGGGACCAGATGAGCGATTCCTCCCTGCAATTGCAGCTTGAAGGCTATGAAGGCCCGCTGGACCTGCTGCTGGAACTCGCCCGGGCGCAGAAGGTGGACCTCGCCAAGATTTCCATCGTCGCCTTGGTCGAGCAATTCCTGGCGGTGATCGAAGGCGCGCGCCGCATCCGCCTGGAATTGGCCGCAGATTGGCTGGTGATGGCTGCCTGGCTCGCCTGGCTGAAATCCCGCCTGCTGATCCCGCCTGAGCAGGTGGAAGGCGAAGACGCCGAAGCCCTGGCCGAGGCTTTGACTGATCGCCTCGCCACGCTGGAACGCATGCGCGCCGCTGCCCTTTGGCTGAATCGCCGGCCCTGGTTGGGCCATGATGTTTTCGCGCGCGGCGCCCCGGAACGGCTGAAGGTGGAAGATCGTTCCGGTATTGCCGCCGATCTGCCGGCGCTGTTGCAGGCCTATGTGGCGGGGCGGCGCCGTGCCTTGGCCGCGCGGCCCTATCGCCCCAAGCCGCGCAAGCTTTTCACCGTGCAGGAAGCCTTGGACCGGCTGACCAAGCTGGTCGGCGCCCTGCCAAGCTGGTCTGAATTGCGCGCCTTCCTGCCGGAAGGCTTTGACGATCCGGTGGAACAGCGCGCCGCTTTGGCCAGCACCCTGATCGCCGGCTTGGAAATGGCCCGCGGCGGCGGGATAGAATTGCAACAGGAAGCGGCCTTCGGGCCGATCATGATCCGCCGCCGGACAGAGGAAGGGGACAGCGATGGACGAACAGGCTGAAACCGAAGCGCCGGCGGAACCCTCAGCGCCCGAGGCGCCCGATGCGGCGACCATGGCCGAAGCTCTCCGCATTGCGGAGGCGGTGATCTTCGCCGCGGATCGCCCGGTATCCCCGCAAACCCTGGCGGCCGTGCTGCCGGAAGGCGTTTCCGCCACCATGGCCTGCGCGGCGCTGGCGGAAGCCTATGAAGGGCGCGGCGTGGTGCTGGCGGAAATCGGTGGCGGCTATGCCTTCCGCACGGCGGCGGACCTCGCGCCCCGTCTGACCAAGGTGGTCGAAAGCCCGCGCCGCCTGCCGCGTGCGGCGATGGAAGCGCTGGCCATCATTGCCTATCACCAGCCCTGCACGCGCGGTGATGTGGAAGAAATCCGCGGCGCGACGCTCGCGCAAACCACACTTGAATCGCTGCTGGAACTTGGCCTGGTGGCGCCGCGCGGGCGGCGCGAAGTGCCGGGCCGGCCCACGCTTTGGGGCACCACGCCCAAGTTTCTGGAACAATTCTCCCTGAAATCCCTGGCGGACCTGCCGCGCAAGGAAGAATTGGTCACCGGCGATGCGCCGCCCTTGCCCGGCCTGAACGCCCCCGTAAGCGCAGAAGAAGCCGAAGTGCCCGCGCCAGAACCCACCCCCGAACCCACCGAGGAAGCCCACGAAAGGTGAGCCTCAGCTTCGCCGATATCCGCCATGCCTATGGTGTGCGAGAGGTTCTGGCCGGCATTGATCTCCATGTCGCGGCGGGGGAGATCGTGTGCCTTCTGGGTGCCTCCGGTTGCGGCAAGACCACCTTGTTGCGCCTCGCGGCAGGGCTTGAACCCCTCCAGCATGGCCGGATTGATATCGGTGGGCGATTGATCGCCGAAGCGGGGCGGGAAGTGCCGCCGGAAGAACGCCATATTGGCTTTGTCTTTCAGGATTACGCGCTGTTTCCGCATCTGACAGTGGCGGAAAACGTCGCCTTCGGGCTGCGCTTCGCCCCGCGCGGCGAAAGGGTTTGGCGTGTGATGGATGCGCTGGCCCGCGTTGGGCTGGAAGCCTTCCAGAATGCCTTTCCGCATATGCTCTCAGGCGGGCAGCAGCAGCGCGTGGCCCTGGCCCGCGCCTTGGCGCCGCGCCCCACCGTTTTGCTGCTGGATGAGGCTTTTGCCAGCCTGGATGCGCGGCTGCGTGAAAAAGTGCGCGATGACACGCTGCATGTGTTGCAGGAAGCGGGCATTGCTACGCTTCTGGTGACCCATGACGCCGAAGAAGCCATGTTCATGGGCGACCGGATTGCGCTGATGCGGCAGGGCCGGATTTTGCAGGTAGGCGCGCCGGAAATGCTCTATCTGGCGCCTGCGGATCGCTATGTCGCAAGCTTCTTGGGGGAGGTGAATAGCCTGCCCGCCCGCATCGCCGCCGGCCAGGCGGAGACCGCCCTTGGCGCCCTGGCCGCCCCAGGCTTTGCGGAAGGCGCCGAGGTGGAGGTGCTGGTCCGGCCAGAAGGCCTGAAGCTTGGGGTCGAAGGCCCGGTGGTGGAGGTGGAAGCCTTCCGCCTGCTCGGCGCCACCACGCTTGCCCATTTGGCGCTGCCCGATGGCGCGGGTGGCTTGCTGCATTTGCATGCCAGGCTGCCCCCGGGGCGGCGGCTGAGGCGCGGGGAGCGAATCGCCGTGGCGCTTGACCCCGAACGCGCCTTTGTCTTTCCGCGCGCCGAGACATGACACGGCTTTCATTGAAGCGGGTGGCGCGCCATATCGGGGCGGTTGGCGCGCATCCGGCTTCCTGCTAACGGGACTTCCCCGCCAAAGTGACGCGCGGGGACAAAGGAGAACATGTTAGACCTCGCCTGGTCAGAAATCGCGGTGATTGCGGTGGTGGCCATTGTCATTATCGGTCCGAAGGATTTGCCGGAGGCCATTCGCGGTGTCGCGAAGGGCGTGCAGAAGCTGCGCCGCATGGCCGGCGAATTCCAGCAACAGGCCGATGAGCTGGTGCGCGAAGCCAAACTGGATGATGTGCGCAATTCCATCCAGGAAATGAAAAGCACCATCAACGATATCCGCAGCTTCGACATCAAGGGCGAAATCGAAAAGGCCGTGGATGCGGATGGCACGCTGCAGAAAACCATGGCCGATGACCCGCTGCGGGATACCTTCATGCCGCCGCCGCCCGCGCCCTATGTGCCGCCGGAATTGCCGCCGGCCCCCGCCGCGCCCGCCTTCGTGCCGCCGACCGTCGCGCGCTTCGCCGCCCCCTTGCCGCCCGCGCCTGAACCCGCGCCGGCACCCGCTTCGTCATCCACCCCACCCGCCGCCAGCGCTTGAGGAATTTCCGTGTCCACCACCCGGGATGACGATCAGATAAACGACAAGGCCATGCCGCTCATGGACCATTTGAAGGAGCTGCGCACGCGGCTGCTTTGGTCCGTTGGCGGGTTCGCGGCGGCTTTTGCGGTCTGCTATTATTTCTCACCGCAGATCTATGCCTTTCTGGCGCAGCCCCTGGCCGATATTCTGGCGAAGCAGGGTGGCGGTGATCGGCGGATGATCTTCACCGCCTTGTATGAAGCCTTCTTCACCTATTTGAAGGTGGCCTTCTTTGGCGCCCTATTCTTTTCCTTCCCGATGTGGGCAACGCAGCTTTGGCTGTTTGTGGCGCCTGGGCTCTATCGGAGCGAAAAGCGCGCCATCATGCCCTTCCTGATCGCCTCGCCCTTTCTGTTTTTGGCGGGTGCGGCCTTGGCCTATTACTTCATCTTCCCGCTGGCCTGGCAATTCTTCATCTCCTTCGAAACGCCGCCGGGATCGGAAGGCATTCCGGTGCAGTTGGAAGCGAAGGTGGGTGAGTATCTGTCGCTGGTCATGCACATGATCCTGGCCTTTGGCATTGCCTTCCAATTGCCTGTGCTGCTCACGCTTTTGTGTCGGGTGGGTATTCTGAACGTGGAAAGCCTGCGCAAAGGCCGGCGCTACGCCATTGTTGGCATGTTCGTGGCGGCTGCGATCCTGACGCCGCCCGATGTGATCAGCCAGATCGGCTTGGCGGTGCCGCTGATCGTGCTTTATGAAATCTCCATCCTGGCGGCGCGGTGGATGACACCGAAGACCGAGGACGACAGCAGCAAGACGTAACGATCCCACCTAAGGATCTCCTTTATGCACGACATAAGGCAATTGCGCGCCGATCCGGCGGCTTTCGATGCGGCTTTGGCGCGGCGCGGCATGGCCCCGGCGGCAGCGGGTATTCTGGCGCATGATGAAGCCCGCCGCGCGGCACAAACCGCGCTGCAGGAAAAGCAGGCGCGGCGCAATGCGCTGTCCAAGGATATCGGCATGGCCAAGCGCCAGGGCGCCGATACCGCGGCCTTGGAAGCCGAAGCGGTGCAGCTGCGCGATGACATGGCAGCACTTGAAGCCGAAGCCGCGAAGGCCGAGGCCGCGCAACAAGCCGTGCTGGAAACCCTGCCCAATATCCTTGACGCCGAAGTGCCCGATGGCCGCGATGAAAGCGCCAATGTGGTGCAGCATCAGCATGGCACGCCGCCGGAATTTCCCTTCACCCCCAAGCAACATTTCGAATTGGGCGAAGCCCTTGGCCTGATGGATTTCGCAACCGCCGCGAAGCTTGCCGGGGCGCGCTTCACGGTGCTGAAAGGCGCGCTTGCGCGGCTGGAACGCGCGCTTGGGCAATGGATGCTCAACCTGCATACGGAAGCGCATGGTTACACCGAAAGCGCCGTGCCGTTATTGGTGAATGACCCCACCATGTATGGCACCGGCCAATTGCCGAAATTTGCCGAGGATTTGTTCCGCACCACGGATGGCCGCTGGCTGATCCCAACCGCCGAGGTGCCGCTGACCAATTTCGCCGCGCAGGAAATCCTGAGCGAGGCCGATCTACCCTTGCGCCTGACCGCGCTTTCGCCCTGTTTCCGTTCTGAAGCCGGCAGTGCCGGGCGCGATACGCGCGGCATGCTGCGCCAGCATCAATTCGCCAAGGTGGAACTGGTTTCCATCGTGAAGCCGGAAGACAGCGACGCCGAACATGACCGCATGACGCGCTGCGCGGAACGCGTGCTGACTGAATTGGGCCTGGTCTGGCGGCGGATTATTCTCTGCGCCGGCGATACCGGCTTTGGCGCCGCGCGCACCTATGATCTGGAAGTCTGGCTGCCGGGCCAGGGAGCGTGGCGAGAGATTTCATCCTGCTCCAATTGTCGGGATTTCCAGGCGCGCCGCATGGGGGCGCGATACCGCGCCAAGGATGCCAAGGGCACCAGCTTCCTGCATACGCTGAATGGGTCTGGTGTTGCCGTGGGGCGTGCGTTGATTGCGGTGCTGGAAACCCACCAGCAGGAAGATGGTAGTATCGCCATTCCGGAGGTGCTGCGACCCTATATGGGCGGCATGGCGCGGCTTGGGGGTGGCTAGACCTTTGCGGGGAAACGCTGTTCCGACATGGGCAGCATTTATCGGTCAAATTGGACCATCCTTTGCCTGATCATGATTGAAGCAGATCATGGTGGTTTTTGATTGCTTTTTCCGCCGGATGTAGGTGACGTTTCACTTGAACATTATACGCCTTTTGGAATAGATTGTTCGGATTGGCTCAATCGTAGTTCCCTGTGAATCCGGCAGGACCGACTGCCCGGCAAGCGTCGGCTCCGCCTGTTTCGGAGAATGTCCATGTCCGCAACCATTGACGACAATAATCTGATCGGGACCGAAGAG
>JBIIIE010000169.1:0-6204 GCA_044235135.1 Roseomonas sp.
GCGGTTGCCTATGAGGATTGGCTGGCGGAAGCCGATGGTGATTTCGCCTGGGTGAGCTTTGATGAAAAAACCGCCGCCGGTCTTTGCTATACATCCGGCACCACGGGCGATCCCAAAGGCGTGCTCTATTCGCACCGATCCAATATCCTGCATGCGCTGGCCTGCAATCAGGTGGATTGCCTGGGGCTTGGTGTTGTGGACCGCGTCATGCCCGTGGTGCCAATGTTCCATGCCAATGGCTGGTCCTTGCCGATCTCTGCCCCCATGGCCGGCGCCACGCTGGTGCTGCCGGGTGCCAAGCTGGATGGCGCTTCTGTGCATGAAATCATCACCGAAGCTGAGGTGAATTTTTCCGCGGCCGTGCCCACGGTTTGGATGATGCTGTTGCAACATATGGAAGCGACGGGGGCGCGCATTGATAGCCTGAAGCGCGTGGTGATTGGCGGCTCCGCCTGCCCCGCCGCCATTACGCAAACCTACCAGGAAAAATACGGCGTGCGTGTCATCCATGCCTGGGGCATGACGGAAATGTCGCCCGTTGGCACCACCTATCAGCGCAAACCCGAAATCAGCGGGCTTGATCCCGAAGCAGCGCTTGCGCTGCAAGCCAAGCAGGGCTGCCCGCCCTTCACGGTGGAGATGAAAATCACCGATGATGCTGGCCGCGATTTGCCGTGGAACGGAGAAGTTTTCGGGCGCCTCAAGGTGCGCGGCCCTGCCATTACGCGCAATTACTTCCGGCGTGAGGATGAAGCCGTGCTGGATACGGATGGCTTTTTTGACACAGGTGATGTCGCGACCATTGACACAAACGGCTTCATGGAAGTGACGGACCGTTCCAAGGATGTGATCAAATCCGGTGGCGAATGGATTTCGTCCATCGCGCTTGAAAACGCTGCGGTTGGTTATCCCGGTGTCGCGGAAGCCGCTGTTGTCGCCATGCATGATCCGAAATGGGATGAACGCCCGCTGATGATCCTGGTGATGAAGCCGGGTGCGGCCGCGCCTGATCTGGCCGCGATGAATGCCTTCCTCGCTGATAAGGTCGCGAAATGGTGGCTGCCGGATGATCTGGTGGTGGTGGATGAAATTCCCCATACCGCAACAGGGAAGATATTGAAAACGAAGCTCCGCGAAGCCTTCAAGGATCACCGCCCGAAGCAGTAACCCCTATAGCGCCTGACCTTCTGTCGCTGTCTTCAATCGCCGGAGCGCCTCAGCCCCGCCGGGCAGGGCGGGATAGAGTGCCAATGCCGCTTCCAGGCTGCGCAAGGCACCCGCTGAATCCCCCGTTTCCGCTTGCAAGCGCGACAGGCTTTGCAAGGCGATGAAATGGCGCGGTTCCAGGCGCAGCGCCTCGGCCAGATCGCGCGCGGCTTCGCGCGTCTGGCCAAGGGCAGCCAAAGCCTCCGCGCGCAAATGCCAGGAGCTTGCCGCATTGGGGGCCAGCGTCACCGCCGCATCGAAATCCTCAATCGCCTCTTCCGGCAGGCGTGCATTCAGATTGCGCGTGCCGCGCTGGAGCAAAAGCCGCGCGGCGGGCGATGCCGCCTCGATCCATAATTGCCGAATGCGCGCTTCCGCCATGGCGATTTGCGCCGCGTCCTGGCTGTCACGCAGCAGGGCAAAAAGCTGATCAAGTTCCGCCGCGCGTGGTGCGCCCTGCGCCAGCGCTGCGGCTGGCAGGGCAAGGCACAGCAGCAAGGCGGCGCGGCGCTTCATGTGGCCGTCGCGCGCGCCTTCGCGATGCCCTCAGGCTCCGGCCCGCCCGCCATCCAATCGAGCAATTCCACGGTATGAATGGCCGGCATGGCGCCATCACCAAGCTGCGTCAGGCAGCCAATATTCCCAGCGGCAATCACCGCCGCGCCAGTGCGTTCCAGATTGCCGAGCTTGCGCCCCTTCAATTGCCCCGCGATTTCCGGCTGCATCAGATTATAAGTGCCCGCGGAGCCGCAGCAGATATGCCCCTCTGCCGGTTCCTTCACCGTGAAGCCGGCCTTCACTAAAAGCGCCTTGGGCTCCGCCGTGATCTTCTGGCCGTGCTGCAAGGAACAGGCGGCGTGATAGGCCACCGTCAGCCCCGGCGCGGCCCGGCTTGGCGCATAGCCGAAGCGCGTCAGCACTTCCGAAATATCCGCAGCCAAAGCGGCGACCTTCGCCGCCTTCTCCCGCAAGGGTGGCGCTTCCTCTCGGAACATGAAGCCGTAATCCTTGAGCGTGGTGCCGCATCCGGACGCATTCACCACAATCGCATCCAGCCCCTGCCCCTCGATCTCCGCCGACCAGGCGGCGATATTCGCGCGCGCAAGGCGCATGGCTGGGTCATGATGGCCCATATGGTGATCCAGCGCGCCACAGCAGCCCTGGCCCTTGGTCACCACCACCTCTATCCCCATCCGCGTCAGCAACCTGATCGTCGCCTCATTGATCGAAGGGGCCAGCACCTGTTGCGCGCAACCGGTCAACAACCCAACACGTCCACGCCTTTCGCCCTCAGCCTTGAAAACACCAGGCCGTTCCATCGCCGAAGGTGACGGTACGTGCTTGGGCGCCAGCCGGAGCATCGCGCGCAGCCTTTCCGCCATGGGCGAGGAACCCGGCACCAGGCGCGCAAATGGACGCGCCAAACCGGCGCCGATCAAGGCCACCCGAAACCGGAAGGGATAGGGCAAAACCGCAGACAGCAATCGCCGCAAGAAACGCTCCGCCGCCGGGCGCTGATAGGTCTTTTCAATATAGGCCCGCGCATGATCCACCAGATGCATGTAATGCACCCCGGAAGGGCAGGTCGTCATGCAGGACAGGCAGGACAGGCAACGATCAATATGCCGGACCTCCAGCTCACTCGCCGGGCGGCCCGATTCCAGCATGTCCTTGATCAGGTAAATCCTGCCCCGCGGCGAATCCAATTCATCACCGCGCAACAAAAACGTGGGGCAGGTCGCGGTGCACATCCCGCAATGGACACAGCTCCGCAGAATGCGGTTGCTTTCGGCAATATCCGGGTCGGCCAATTGGGTGGGGGTGAAAAGGGTCTGCATGGGATGACTATAACCTACAACGCAAACCATGGGCAGAAGCGGGGGCGCTGCCGCCGCCCGCCCGCCGCGACGTCATCAAGCCTTTTGGGGGCGGGCGCCCAGGATATGGGCGATGGCATAGGTCAAATCGGGGCGGTTCAGGGTGTAGAAGTGGAACTCATCAACGCCATTGGCCTGCAAAAGACGCACCTGCTCAGCCGCCACCACAGCCGCCACCATGCGGCGGGTTTCCGCATCCTCCTCCAGCCCCTCAAACAACTGGCCCATCCAGGCAGGGACAGACGCGCCACACATGGCCGAGAACTTCACCACCTGCTGGAAATTGGAGACCGGCAGGATGCCCGGCACGATAGGCACCGTAATGCCCTTGGCATGGCAGCGATCAATGAAACGGAGGAAGGTCTCGGCTTCAAAGAAATACTGGGTAATGGCGCGCGTCGCCCCCGCATCAATCTTGCGCTTCAGGAAATCCAGATCCGCATCAGCCGAAAGCGCTGCCGGATGGGTTTCCGGATAGGCGCCGACGCTGATCTCAAAATCCCCGATCCGCTTCAGGCCGCGCACCAAATCCTCGGCCTGGGCATAACCGCCCGGATGCGGGACATATTCCGATGCGCCCGCCGGCGGATCGCCCCGCAAGGCCACGATATGGCGCACGCCGGCTGCCCAATAGCGCCGCGCGACCTCATCTACCTCATCACGCGTCGCACCCACACAGGTCAGATGCGCCGCCGGGGTCAGGCTGGTTTCCGCGACCAGCCGGGCCACGGTCGCATGGGTGCGTTCCTGCGTGCTGCCCCCTGCCCCGTAAGTCACCGAGACAAAGCGCGGGCCAAGCGGTTCCAAGCGCCGAATACAGGCCCAAAGCTGTTCTTCCAGCTTGTCTGTCTTGGGCGGGAAGAATTCAAAGGAAAGCCGCGGCGCCGGCAGGGCTGCCGGGGCTGGCAGGGCGCTGAAACGCGGGCCGGTCAGCCAGCGGGCCAAGGGGCCAGGGGTGAGGTTGTTCATGACATATCCCGAAATGGTGAGGCCTTGGGCCTTCCGCAACCGCGCCCCCTTTGCCCATCACGGCCATCTTGGCAAGGGCGCCGATTTTGCTCTAGGCGGTTCCTGAAACCTGGCTTTTTGCGCTAAGACATTTCTGATGAACGCCTTCCCAACCCGCCTCCTCGGCTGCGCCGCGCTCGCCCTCCTGCTGCTGGCGGGCTGCGCCACGCGCCCCCCCGCCGATGATCCGGAGGCGCTGCAGGAATTCCGCGAAAACAACGACCCCTTTGAGCCGACGAACCGCTTCATGTTCGAAGTGAATGAGGCGATAGACAAGGCCGTGCTCCAACCCATTGCGGAAGCCTATCGGGATTTGCTGCCAAAGCCCATCCGTTCGGGCATTCGGAATGTGCTCGGCAATTTGCGCACACCCACCATCCTGACCGGCGATTTATTGCAGGGCAATGTGACAAGGGCGCGAAAGACCCTTGGCCGCTTCATCGTCAATTCCACAATCGGCATTGGCGGCATTGTGGATGTGGGCCGCAGCTATGATGTGCATGGCCATTCAGAGGATATGGGCCAGACCTTCGCGGTTTGGGGTATGGGCGAAGGCTTTTACATGTTTGTCCCGCTGCTCGGCCCGACCACGGCGCGCGATCTGGCAGGGTTTGCAGTGGATATCTACACCAACCCACAATCCTTGATCGGCCAGGGACAGATATTGGATGTGTGGAACTATACCCGTATCGGCATGACAGTCGTGGATACGCGCGAAGCCCTGCTGGAACCTTTTGACATGGTGCGCAAGACCTCATTGGACCCTTACGCGACCTTGCGATCCGCCTATCGGCAGCGCCGCATGTTTGAAATTGAAAACAGGGAAGGCCCTGGCGGCGCGGTTGCGCCTGCTGGTGGTGTCGGCTTTGGTCAGGGTGTCACGGAGCCCCAATGATGTTGCCCCTTTTGCTTTCACGGCGTGCTCTGCTTGGCAGTCTTGCCGGGTTGGCCATCCGGCCCGCCCAAGCGCAGCAAATGGATATCGCCCGCGCCACCACCTTTGTGAACAAGGCGGGGCAGGATTTGGTGAATGCCATCAACGATCAGCGCCTGAACCAGACCCAGCGGCGTGATCGTGTGGCGGGCATTCTGCGGAGCGCGATTGATATTGAAGGCACCGGCCGCTTCATCCTGGGCCGTTATGTGCGCCAGGCATCGCCCGCCGAATTGCAGGAATATCTCAAGCTGTTTGATGAAATCATCATCAGGAATCTTTCCGCCCGCTTCGGCGAATATCGCGGCGTGAAATTTTCGCTTGGCCGTTCACAACAACGCACGGAAGAAGATGCGCTGGTAAGCACCCTGGTTGAACGCCCAAATTCGCCAGCCTTCACGCTGGATTGGCGCGTGGCCGAGATCAATGGCCAGCCCAAGGTAGTGGATGTAATTGCGGAGGGCACCTCGCTCCGCCTGACAACGCGCAGCGAATATGCCGCTGTCATTCAGCGTAATGGTGGGCGCATCGCCGCACTTCTGGATGCGATGCGCGGGCAGATTGCCCAATTGGCAGCGCGTGAGGGCGGTTGATCAATCAGCCTTGACGCTTTCATAGACGACCATCGCCTGCCCCTTATGGGTGAAGCCGCCCGCCGGGCGCATGCCGATATCTTCCATCACCTCGCGTGATGCCTCATTCGTCTCCCGCGCTACGGCGATGATGCGCGAAAGCCCCGCCGCATGGCCGAAATCAAGCGCGGCCCGCGCTGCTTCCCGCGCATAGCCCTTGCCGCGGCATTCCGGCCACAACGCATAACGCAGCGCAACCCCGCGCCCATCGGGGCGTTCCATCAGGCCGCAAATGCCCAGAAACTCACCGCTGCCGCGCACAAAGACAGACCAGGTGCCATAGCCCCGCACTGCCCAGAAATCGATATCATCTTCCAATTCTTCCCGCGTACGTTCGGCGCTGCGGGTGCCATGCAGCATGAAGCCAAAGACGCGTTCATCCGCCTTCAGGCGGATCAGATCGGGCAGTTGTTCCGGCGCTGGCGGCAGCAGGGAAAGCCGCGCGGTGGTGATGCCGCGCGGCGTATGCAGCGCGCCGAGCGTTTGGCTCACCGCTGCAAGGGCCTGTACTTGATGCGATGCGGTTCGGTCGCATCCGCGCCAAGGC
>JBIIIE010000170.1:0-6196 GCA_044235135.1 Roseomonas sp.
TTTGCCGCCGCCATTCGGCCAGTGACATATCAAGCAGAGGCTTCATGATGGCGATGCCGGCATTGGAAACCAGTACATCAAGCCTGCCATGTTTCGCTTCAATGGCGGCAATCACTTCCGCCCAGCGCGCTTCATCCGTCACATCCTGATGGAGATAAAGCGCATCGTGACCCGCTGCGCGCAGCGTCGCGGCCAATGCCTCCCCGCGCGTATCATCAACATCGGTCAAAACAACGCGCGCACCCTCGGCGGCGAGTGCTTCCGCACAAGCCGCACCAATACCCGCCGAAGCGCCCGTAATCAGCGCGACCTTGCCGTGGACCTGTCCCATCGCTTCCCCCTTTGCTGTTATGAAAATCTCTCTGCCGCAAAGGGCGAGAAATCGAAATTCGGCTTTTCACCCGCGACCAAGGCGCCCATCAGCGCGCCCGTGGGTGCGGAGCCCGTCAGGCCCAAATGCCCATGGCCAAAGGCGCAATAGAGCCCCTGCCAATCACGCACCGGCCCCATCACCGGCACGCTGTCGGGAAGGCAGGGACGATGGCCCATCCAAATCTTGCCGCCTTCCGTGCGCGCCTTGGGGAAAACCTTTTTGAGATCATCCAGCAGCAGCATGGCGCGCGCTTCCGTGGGTGGCGCATCAAGCCCGGCAATTTCCACCGAACCCGCCACGCGCAAGCCTTCTTCCATCGGGCTGATGAAGACCTTGCGATCAGCGGGTGAAAGTACTCGCCCCACCCTCACCCCCGCATCCGGCAGCATCACATGATAGCCGCGCTGGGTTTCCAGCGGCACCTTCAAGCCCAAAGGCGCCAGCAAGCGCGCAGACCAGGCGCCGGCGGCGAGTATGATCTGATCCGCCGCGATATCTTCCCCCGTGCAGCGCACACCAACAACGCGCCGGCCTTCGGTCAGAATCGCCTGCACTTCAACGCTGCGGATCTCACCGCCCATGCGGCGCACGCCATTCGCCACCACGCCAGCCAGCCGCGCCGGATTCACACAGGAACCGTGATCGGGCAGATAGATGCCAATCTGGTAATCGTCCGAAACCTCCGGTTCCAATTCACGCAAGGCCGGCCCGACAAGCTTTTGCACCTTCAGCCCATGCTTCTGCCGCAGCGTGAGGGAGGCGTTATCCTTCACGAACTGCTCCTCATTCCGATAAAGATACATCTGGCCTTCTTCGCGGATCAGGTCGGAAGCCCCTTCTGCGGCGAGGATTTCACGATGCCGATCGGGCGCCGAAAACAGCAGCGCGGAAAGCGCCACCGCTGATGCCTCCACCTTCTCTCGCCGCGCGGAAGCCACAAAGCGCAGCAGCCAGGGCATGGCGCGCAGCCAATAGCGCGCGGGGATATGCAGCGCGCCGGCGGGGTCCATCAGCATTTTCGGCACCTGCGCCAAGACGCCCGGCATGGCGAGAGGTGCTACCGAACCATGGCTGATGGCGCCCGCATTGCCGGTATAGGCCGCGCCTTCCTTGCCGGCTTCCAGCACCAGCGGCTTCAGCCCGCGCCGCGCCAAATGCCAGGCGATGCACAGGCCAACAATGCCTCCCCCGATAATCACCGGGGCAGGTTTGGGGGATTGCGTTTCCATGGCGCCATCCTGACGCAGTCTTAAGCCCCAGGGAAGCACCCGGTTGACGCATCGGCGCAGGGGCCTCAATTTCGGCTTCTCTGGAGGAAGCCAGCATGAAAATCACCCCCAATAATGCCGGGCTCGGCGCGCGTGTCGAAGGGATTGACCTGCGCGAGACAGCCTCGGCTGAGGATTTCCGCACGCTTTTGCGCGCGCTTGGCGAATATGGCGTGCTTTGTTTCCCGAAGCAGGATCTGGAAGCACCGCAAGTGGCGGCTTTCGGCAGCCGTTTTGGCGATTTGGAAGTGAATGTCGCCAATCTGTTTCATGCGCCAGGCCATCCGGAAGTGATGATCCTGTCCAATATGAAAGATGAGGCCGGCAAGCCGCTTGGCCTGAATGATGCCGGCCAGGGCTGGCACACCGATATGTCCTATTCCAAGGACATCGCGCTGGCGAATATGCTGCATGCCAAGCGCGTGCCGCGGCGCGATGGCAAGGTGCTGGGCGCGACGCAATTCCGCAACATGCACGCGGCCTATGCGGATTTGCCCGCCGAGGTGAAGGCGCGCATCGAAGGCCGTGTGGCCATTCATGATTTCAGCAAATTCTGGGACATGATGCGCCAGCGCCCCGGCAGCATCCGCGGGCCGCTCACGCCCGAACAGCGCGCGAAAAAGCCACCGGTGGAACAGCCCATAGCGCGAATCCACCCGATCACCGGGCGGCCCGTGCTTTACTGCAATTGCGGCTATGCCATGCATGTGAAGGATATGGACCGCGCCGAATCCGATGCGCTGCTGGATTATTTGTTTCGTCATCAGGCACAGGACAAATACCTTTATACGCATGAATGGTCAGAAGGCGATGTGCTGATCTGGGACAATATCGGCACCATGCATAATGCGGTGGCGGATTACCTGCCTGGTGAGGATCGTTACATTCTGCGCGTGCAGGTTATGGCGACACGCGATTACGCGGCGCTGGCGGCATGAAGCTTGTCACTTTTCAGGGCGCGCATGGCCCCACACTTGGCGGCGTGGTGGGTGAAAGCCTGATTGCGCTGCGCCCTGCCCTATCCGCTGCAATGCGCGCCGCCGGTGAGGCTGATCGCAGTAGCGACGTAATCCCCGCCGATATGGTGGCGCTGCTCGGCGATGAAGCGGCGATGACCGCCTCAGGCCGCGCGCTTGCCTTTGCCGCGCGGGTGGAAAATGAAGGGCTGCGGCAAGCGCTGGCGGGTGCGAAACTGCTCGCACCACTCAAGCCCGGCAAGATTTTGGGTGTTGGCCGCAATTACGGCGATCATGCCAAGGAAGTGGGCGGCCCCAAGCTGGAAAAGCCGCGCATTTTCATGAAGCCGGCAAGCTCAGTCGTTGGCCCCGGCGCGGTGGTGAAAATCCCACGAGATGTGAAGAAGCCGGATTGGGAAGTCGAACTTGGTGTGGTGATCGGCAAACCCGCGCGGGACGTGCCGGAAGGCGTCGCGCTGGATTACGTGGCGGGCTATACAGTGCTGAATGATGTCAGCGCGCGCGAATTTCAGTTTGACGTACCGCTGGCCATGACATCCTTCGCCAAGGGCATGGATGGGTTCTGCCCCATGGGCCCCTGGATCGTCACACCGGAAGAAGTGGGCGAACCCTGGATGTTGCATGTGAAATGCTGGCTGAATGGCGAAGAGGTGCAGCATGGCAATACGCGCGATCTGATCTTTTCCGTCTCGGCGCTGATTGCCTTTCTCTCGCGCTATATGACGCTGGAGCCAGGCGATGTGATTGCGACCGGCACACCAGCCGGCGTTGGGCATTTCCGCGACCCACCGCGTTATTTGAAACCCGGCGATAGATTGCGGCTGGAAGTGGAACGCGTTGGCGTGCTGGAACATTCGATTGGTTGAAATCAAGGGGAGGCAAGAATGACAAAGCGTTTTCTGCTGACGGCCATTGCTGCATTGTTGGCGCTGCCTGCCTGGGCGCAGCCCAAGGCACCGGGCACGGATTATCCGAATAAACCCGTTCGTGTGATTGTGGCCTTTGCCGCAGGAGGCAATGCCGATATCAATGCAAGGCTGATTTCAACCGCGCTGTCCCAGCAATTGGGTCAGCAATTCGTGGTGGAAAACCGGCCTTCCGGCGGTGGCACTGTCGCCTTTGAAACCATCGCGCAAACACCGCCCGATGGCTATACGCTTTTGGTCGGCGCGCTTGGTTCCCATACCCTTAATGTCGGGCTTTATGGCGATAGGTTGCGTATCCATCCGCTGACCGGCGTGGATCACATCACTATTTCCAGCCATTCACCGATTGTTTTGGCGACGCATCCTTCCATGAATGTGCGCACGCTCGCGGAGTTTCGCGCGGCAGTCGCGGCTGGTAGTGGTCAGGTGCTTTACGGTTCTTCTGGCAATGGCTCGACCGGACATATTTCTTCCGCGCTGCTGCTGCATCTGCTCGGCGTACCCGCGACCCATGTGCCCTATCGCGGATCGGCAGCGGCCTTTCAGGATTTGATGGCTGGGCGTATCAGCTTTCAATCGGATACGATTTCCTTCCTTGCCGAGCATATCAAGAACGGCACGGTGAATGGCATTGTGATTGGCACGCCTGAACGCTCCCCCATGGCGCCCGATGTGCCGACCGCAGCCGAAGCAGGCTTGCCCGCCTTTCAGGCCACCACCTGGACGCCATGGTCCGCGACACTGGGAACACCTTTGCCAATCCGGCAATTCTTGTATGAGCAGATCGCCATTGCATTGCGCAAGCCGGAAGTGCGCGATCGGCTGATCCAGCTAGGCAATACCATCCCCGATGGCATGACGCCGGAAGCAACGCGCGCCTTCATTGCAGCAGAACTCGAGAAATGGGTACCGATTGTGCGTGCAACAGGCGCGCGGGTGGATTGAGGAAATGCGCAAGATGAATATCGCAAGACGCCCAATGTCTTGCACGTCGAACGCTGCCGGGCATATTCGGCGCCAATAAACAGAATAGGAATTTCCATGGCCAATCCATCCTTGCGCCAGGCGCTTGACGCCAAACGCTTCATCCTCGCCCCCGGCGTTTTCGACATGATCTCGGCCAAAATTGCCGATGGCATGGGGTTTGATTGCATCTATGGCACGGGCTTTGGCGCCGTTGCCTCCGCGCTTGGCGTGGCGGATGCCGGCATTGCCACCTATGCGGATATGGTCGCGCGCATGGGCACCATGGCGCGCGGCTGCAAAACGCCTTTGGTGGCGGATGCCGATACTGGCTATGGCGGCCTTCTGAATGTGCGCCACACCACCATGGGCTATGAAGCCGCCGGCATGACCGGGATTCAGCTTGAAGATCAGGAAATGCCGAAGAAATGCGGCCATACACCTGGCCGGCGCGTGATCCCGGCCGAGGAAATGGTGCTGAAGATCAAGGTTGCCGCCGAAGCGCGGCGTGATCCGAATTTCCTGATTGTGGCGCGCACGGATTCCCGCACAACCCTCGGCCTTGAAGAAGCGATTCGTCGCGGGCGCATGTATGGCGATGCGGGTGCAGATATTGTCTTCATCGAAAGCCCGGAAAGCGAAGATGAAATGCGCGCCATCGGCAAGGCGATATCGAAACCCTTGCTCGCGAATATGGTCGAAGGCGGGCGCACCCCCATCCTACCCGCCGCGCGATTGCAGGAAATTGGTTATGCCATGGCAATCTACCCGGCCATTGGCTTTCTTGCCGCTGCTGCCGCCTTGGAACGCGCCTATGCGCATTTGAAGAGCGCTGGCGATAGTATTGCGCTTGGTGAATCCTATGGCTTCAAGAAGATGACCGAACTCATGGGCTTCCCGGAAGTCTGGGATTTTGAAAAGAAATGGGCTGTGCCGGAAAAGGATAATGCAGCATGAGCGCGCTACCAGAAGTGAAGGCGCTGGTCTTCGACGTTTTCGGCACGGTGGTGGATTGGCGGAATGGCATTGCGCGTGATGCGCGGATCTTTCTGGCTCGGCATGGGCGCAGCGATATAGACCCGCATCGCTTCGCCGATGCCTGGCGCAAGCGCTACCAACCCGCCATGGAGGAAGTTCGGACCGGGCGGCGCCCCTTTACGCGGCTTGATGTTTTGCATCGCGAAAACCTGGATGGTGTGCTCAAGGATTTCGGTGTTTCCTCAAGCGGAATCAGCGAGCAGGAGCTTGATTGGCTGAACCGCGCCTGGCATCGCCTCAATCCCTGGCCGGATACCATCCCCGGCTTGATCCGCCTGAAGGCCAAGCATTTCATTGCACCATTGTCCAACGGCAATATTCTGCTGCTGGCGAATATGGCCAAGCGCGCTGGTATGCCTTGGGATGCAATTCTGGGGGCCGAGGCCGCGCAAGCCTATAAGCCGCAGCCCGAAGCCTATTTGCGCACTTGCGAGATTCTGGGCCTGAAGCCCGCGCAAGTGGCGCTGGTTGCCGCGCATAATGGCGATTTGGCTGCAGCGCGCAAATGCGGCCTGGCGACCGCTTTCGTGCTCCGCCCCAATGAACACGGCGCGGATCAGGCAACGGATTTGAAAGCGGAACAGGATTGGGGCGCTATCGCCACCAGCTTCGAGGATTTGGCTGACCAGCTTGGTTGCTGATCAGCCTTCA
>JBIIIE010000171.1:0-6172 GCA_044235135.1 Roseomonas sp.
CTCATCCAGCAAAAGAATATCTGGCTTAAGCGCCAAAGCACGTGCGATGGCGACACGCTGCTGCTGGCCACCTGAAAGCTCATCCGGATAGGCGTTCATCTTCTCCGCCAGACCAACACGGGCGAGTAGCGCGCGAGCATCATCCTCCACCTCATTCTTGGCACGCTTTTTTACAAGAGTGGGTGCAATGGCAACATTGCGCAGCGCCGTCATGTTTTGGAACAGGTTGTATTGCTGAAAGACGATGGCGAAGCGATCCCGCGCCCCCCGCAGGCTTGCGCGGCTTTTGTAATCCACCAGCTTGCCGTCCAGCGTCACTATGCCGGCACGCGGCTTCAGCAACCCGACAAGTGTGCGCAGTATGGTGGATTTGCCGGAACCCGATGGGCCGATCAGCCCAATGACCTCTCCGCGTTCCACGTCAAGCGACACATCGCGCAGCACGTCGGCCTTGCCGCCGTAGGAAACTGTCAGCCCTTGAATGGACAGGAATGCCAAACCCATGCGCCCCGGTTCTTGTTAGGTAACCATACTCGAAGCTTTTCGCGCATCGCGTCAAGCTGATGCCATAGTTGCGCGGCGCCCGCGCTGACCTATTATCATCCGGATGAGCCTGCGCATCACCAATGTCGCGCGTCCCGCGCCTGTTACCATCACGGTAGCAGGCGTTCCCATCGTGGCGCATCCGGGGGAAAGCCTGGCCGCCGCGCTGATCGCCGCCGGCCATTGGCGCTTCGGGGAGGGTGAGGACCCCACGCGCCCACGCACTGCCTTCTGCATGATGGGGGTGTGCCAGCAATGCCTGCTGCGCGTTGATGGGCGCCTGGTTCAGGCTTGCCTCGCGCCCGTAGTGGCCGGGCAGCAGGTCACAGCCGCATGATTTTTGATGTCGCAGTATTGGGTGGCGGCCCGGCCGGCATGGCGGCGGCGACCGAAGCCGCGCGCGGCGGAGCGCGGGTTGTGCTTTTGGAGGAATCGCCGGCGCCGGGCGGGCAGGTCTATCGTGCGCCGCCGGCGGGCTTTGAGATGAAGCCGGATCATGACCGGCAGGAAGGTGATGCGCTGCGTGCCGCGCTGGCCACGAGTGGTGCCGAAATTCGCACCGGCTGCCGAGTTTGGGGCTTGGGTGGTGGCCCGCTGGTGTCGGAAGGGCAGCCGGATGCGCCCTTCAGCCTTTCGGCGCTGGGCGCGGATGGTGCGCCCTTCACGGTGCAGGCGCGCGCGCTGATTCTCTGCTGCGGCACGCATGAACGGATCATTCCCTTTCCAGGTTGGACGCTGCCGGGCGTGATCGGCCTTGCCGCGGCAACCATATTGTTGAAGGCGCAAGGCATTCTGCCGGGCCAGCGCGTGGTGGTGGCGGGCGCTGGGCCGTTGCTTTATGCGGTGGCGGCGAAAATTTTGGCGGGGGGCGGTTCTGTCGCCGCGGTGGTTGACGCTGCAACGTCGGGTGAATGGCTGCGCGCACTGCCCGCACTCACCGCGCGGCCTGATTTGTTGGTGCAGGGCGCGGTCTGGCGCGCCAGGCTTCTCGCGGCGCGCGTGCCGGTGCTGGCGGGCGCGCAGGTGACGGCGGCTGAAGGCGATAAGGTGCTTTCCCATGTGCGCGTGGGGGATCGCATCTTCCAAGCCGATGCGCTTTGCATCGGTCATGGTCTGGTGCCGGCTACGGAGGCAAGTCGCACCTATCGCGCCCGGCACGCGCATCGGCCAGAAGATGGCGGCTGGGTGCCTGTGTTGGATGCCGCGCAACGCACTAGCGTGCCTTTCCTGTACGCGGCTGGCGATGGCGCCGGCGTGCGCGGCGCAGCGGCGGCGCCGGCAGCAGGGCGCCTTGCCGCACGCACGGCGCTGCGTGATCTTGGTTTCAGTTTGGAACAGGCGCCAAAGGAAGACGCGGCGCTGGCGCGTGCGCACCGCACCGGTGCGGCCATGGCGCGGATGATGGCGTTGCGCCCCAGAATGATCGAAGCCATTCCGTCAGAAACGATCATCTGCCGCTGCGAAGGTGTGACACGCGCCGAGATCGAAAAGGCCGCCGCAGCAGGTGCCAACACGATCAACCAACTGAAGCACTTCACCCGCTGCGGCATGGGGCCCTGCCAGGGGCGCATGTGCGGAGAAGCAGCCGGCGCGCTGCTTGCCGCCGCGCGCGGTGTAGGTGTGGCAGAGGTCGGCTTTGCCACGGGCCGTATTCCGCTGCGGCCCGTGCCGATGGCGTCCATCCTCGGCGATTTCGACTACGCCGATATTCCCGTGCCGGCGCCCGCACCGATATGAAGACGCGCTTTGACGCGGCTGTGATTGGCGCGGGCGTGATGGGCTGCGCCACGGCCTTGTTTTTGGCGCGCGGCGGCATGCGCGTTGCGCTGCTTGATCGCGGTGAGATTTGCCGCGAGGCGTCAGGGGTAAATGCCGGCACGCTCACGATGCAAATGACCAGAGCGGCGCTGATCCCTTACGCGCTGCACGCACATGAGATGTGGATGAACATGCCCGCCTGGTGCGCTGGCGGGGATGTGCTGGCGACAGCCTGTCCGGGATTATCCGTTGCCTTCACGGATGCGGAAGCCGCGATGCTGGAAGAACGCGCGCGCATCCGCCGCGAAGCCGGCGCGCCCATTGAATTGATTGATGGCCGCGCTGCCCAGGTGATTGAACCCGGGCTTGCTGATGGCGTGAAGCTTGCCGGGCATTGCCCGATTGATGGCTTTGCCTCTGCCTATCTGACCGGGCGCGCCTTTCGCGTGGCCTTGCAGGAAGCCGGCGTGACATTGATGGAAGCAACGCCAGTGCGCGGCATTGATGGCAGGTTTGTGCTGGACACGCCTGCGGGCGCGGTTGCGGCGCAGCGCGTGGTGCTGGCGGGCGGTGTTTGGCTGCAAGACATGGCGGCCTGGCTTGGCGTCTCGCTGCCGATCAAGGTGCTGATCAATCAGCTTGTTGTGACCGAACGCATGCCGCCGGTGATGCGCACCGTGCTTGGTGTTGCCTCCGGCCTATTGAGCCTGAAGCAATATGCCAATGGCACGGTGTTGATTGGTGGTGGATGGCAGGGGATTGGGGATCGTGCGCGCGGCGGTGTCGCGGTACGGTCCGAAAATTTCCTGGGCAATGTGCGCTTGGCGGCGCATACCGTGCCGGCCTTGCGCCTCGCGCGCATCGTGCGGTCCTGGCTTGGGCTGGAAGCGGAAACGGCCGATGCGCTACCTGCGATTGGCCCCATTCCCGGGATTGATAATGCTTGGATCATCGGCAGCGTGCATTCCGGCTATACCAGCGGCCCCTATATGGGCCGCATTCTGGCGCAGGCGATATTGGGCGAGGCGCCGGAACTGCCGCTTTTCCCCATAGACAGGCTTCTTCACCAACGGAGCAATTCTGCATGAGCGATACGCGCTTTCACGGTATTTACCCATCCACCGTGCTGCCGATGCGCGCGGATTTTGCGCCGGATTGGGATGGCTACGCAAAGCACACAGCGCATTGCGTGATGCGCCCCGGCATTCGCGGCGTCTTGATCAATGGTCATGCGGGTGAGAATTTCGTCATCACCCGTGCCGAAAAGCGCCGCGCGGTGGAAGTAACGCGCGCGACTTTGGATGCAACGCGGCTGATCGTGGCCGGCGTGAATGCGGAATCATCCTTGGAAGCGGCAGAGGAAGCGCGGGAGGCATGCGCGGCGGGTGCCGATGCCATCATGATCTTTTTGCCCAATGCTTTCGCGCTGGCGCACACAACTGCCATGGCCGTGCTGCATCACCGCGCCATCGCGGATGCAGTGCCGGGTGTGCCGCTGTTTCTGTTTCAGGCGCATCACGCCGCCGGGCGCATGGGCTTCTCGCCAGAGACAATGGCCGAGCTGCTCAAGATTGAAACAGTTGTTGGCATCAAGGAAGGCGGCTGGGAAGTGGATGGCTATGACGCGCTGCGCCGCCAGGTGAAGCGCCTGCGCCCGGATGTCGCGGTCTGCGCCAGTGGTGATGAACATCTGCTGGCCTGCATGGTGCATGGCAGTGATGGCAGCCTGGTTTCGCTTGCGGATCTGATGCCTGATGAAATCGTCGCCTTGGACGCAGCAGTGCGCGCGAATGACCTGCCGGCAGCACGCGCCCTGCATGAAAAATTGGAACCCTTGGCCGAGGCGATCTATGGCGCGCCACCCGGCGGGCGCGCAACCGCGCGGCTGAAATGGTGCCTGCGAGAGATGGGCATCATCACCGATGCGACCGTTCGGCCACCGCAACCGCCTGTGGATGCGGCAGATGCTGCGGCGCTGACTGCGGCTCTCAGGGCGTCGGGATTATGAAACCGCGTCGCGTCGTCAGCCGCCGTTCTGCCGCGCGCGCCAAAGAGGCCAAGGCCCAAGACACGCAGAAGTAAAGGATCAGCGCCGTGCCATAGGTGATCATGGCGCTGAAGCCGCGTTGCGTCAGCATCTTGGCAGCAAAGGTGATTTCAATGAAGCCAATCTGCGATACCAGCGACGTTTCCTTCACCATGCTGAGCACATGCACAATGGAAGGTGGCAGGATCACGCGCCAGGATTGCGGCAGCACAACGCGGCGCAGTGCTGTCAGCGCCGGCAGGTTCATGGTCAGCGCTGCCTCCCATTGCTGCGGGCGCACGCTGTCATAGCCGGCGCGCACATTCTCAGCCGCCAGCGCGCTCATGCGGATGGCGACTGCCGTAATGGCCACCGCCCAAAGTGGCGCTTCCAGCCGCAGCGCCTGGCCCAGGAAGAAGACCAGCAGCAACAGGACAAGAAAGGGAATGCGGCGGAAGGTCTCAACCCAAAGGATGGCGGCTGTGCGCATGGGTGCGAAGGGAATCACCTGCGGCAGGCGTAGTGTGGCGAGCAGAAAGCCCAGCGCATAGCCAAGCGCGCAGCCAATGACGGAAGCGATCAGCGTATTCAGCAGCGCCTGCCCGAGGAAAAGCATATTCCACCAGGTGAAGAAGCGCGGCGCCTCATTCGCCAAAATCTGCCAGGCGGACATGGTTCAGAAGACCCTGGCTTTGACACGGAACAACCACCGGCCAACCAGCCAAAGCAGCACAGAGGCGATGATGGTCAGAACGATATAAAGACCCGCCGTGATCGAAAAAATCTCAACCGAGCGGAAGGAAATGGCATTGGCATTCAACGCCCGGCCCGTGAGTTCCTCCACACCAAAGATCGCCGCCATGGAGGTGCCAAGCGTCATGATGATGTAGTGATTGGATAGCGATGGGTAGAGCGTGCGCACCACATGCGGCGCAATCACGTACCACACGGTTTGCGCGCGCGAAAAGCCAAGCGTTTCCGCCGCATCCAATTCAGCCTGCGGGACCGAGGCAAAGCCCGCGCGTTCAATCTCGGTCAGATAGGCGCCGGCATTCAATGTCATCCCGATCAAAACGGCGGTGATGGGGGATAGGATGATGCCGAATTCGGGTAGCGCAAAGAACAGGAAGAATATCTGCACAAGCTGCGGCGTATAGGTGAAGAAGCGCACATAACCCAGCACCGGCACGCGCATCCAAAGCGGGCCTTGCGTCAGAACCGCAGCACCCACAAGCCCGATCAGCAGCCCACCTGCAAAGGCAAGGGCTGCGATCCAAAGCGCCATGCCGGCGCCCAGCAGAAAATCGGGCAGGTAATGCAGAACCTGCCCGTATTGCAGGGACATGTCAGAACATCGGGTTGAAGGGGATGCGCGTTGTCATCGGTACACCAAACCATTTTTCCCAAGTCTGATTGACGAAGTTGGCGCGATGCAATTCGAACAGCACCACATTCAGCACATCGCGCAGCGCGGTATTGCCCTTTTGCACGCCGATACCAACCCAGAAGCTGGCCAGCACCTCATCCAGGATTTTCCACTGCACACCCTGGAAGTTACGCATAGGGATGACGACGGATTCCGCAACATCCACCATGGCATCCGCGCGCCCCTGCGCCAGCGCGCGGAAGCAATCGGGGTAATTGTCGAGCAGCGTAACCTGCGCCTGCGCTGCATTTGCCTGCAGCCAGGGTACGCCCACTGTGCCACGCACCTGCACCATGCGCACCTGGCGGTTATTCAGATCCGCCGGCTTTGCGATGGGTACCGCCGTACCGGAGGATTTGGTCAGGACCACCATGGATTGCGTGTGCAGCGGCTGCGTATAATCAATCACCAGCGCGCGT
>JBIIIE010000172.1:0-6163 GCA_044235135.1 Roseomonas sp.
GGATGATGCCTCCGGCAAGGCGGCGATCACGCTTGAACAACTCATGGAACTTGCGGAAGGGCTGTTCCTGCTGACAGGCGGCACGCTCGGCCCAATCTCCCGCCTTTTGCTTGAAGGCCAGAAGCCCGCTGCCGAAAAACTGCTCGCGCGCCTCAAGGAAGCCTTTCCGGATCGGCTGGCGGTAGAACTCAATCGCCATGGGCGGGATGAGGAAGCGCGGCTGGAACCCGCCTTGCTCGCCCTGGCGCATAAGGCGCGCCTGCCGATCATCGCGGCCAATGATGTCTATTTCGCTGCCCCCGCCATGTATGAAGCGCATGATGCGCTGCTCTGTATCGCTGAAGGCCGCACCATGGCGGAACGCGACCGCCGGCGCGTCACACCCGAACATTGGTTCAAACCGGCTGAAGCCATGCGCAGGCTTTTCGCGGATTTGCCCGATGCCTGCGACAATACGCTCGCCATTGCGCGCATGAGCGCGGTGATGACCGAAGCGCGCAAGCCGGAATTGCCGATCTGCCCCAAGGTGCAGGAAGGCAAGACGGAAGCCGAAACACTCCGCGCCATGGCCGAAGCCGGGCTTGAACAACGCCTGGATGCCATGCGCCCCGCGCCGGATGAAGCGACGCGTACGCAATATCGCGAACGCCTGGCCTATGAAATCGGCGTCATCGAGAAGATGGGTTTCCCAGGCTATTTCTTGATTGTTGCGGATTTCATTCAATGGGCGAAAGCGCAAATGCCGCCCATCCCGGTGGGGCCGGGGCGCGGTTCGGGCGCCGGTTCCGTCGCCGCCTGGGCTTTGCTGATCACGGACCTTGACCCCATTCGTTTCGGCCTTCTGTTCGAACGCTTCCTCAACCCGGAACGCGTTTCCATGCCGGATTTCGATATTGATTTCTGCCAGGACCGGCGCGACGAGGTGATTGCCTATGTCAGGCGCGAATATGGTGAAGACCGCGTTGCGCAAATCATCACCTTCGGCAAGCTGCAAGCGAAAGCCGCGGTGCGCGATGTCGGGCGCGTGCTGGGCATGCCTTATGGCCAGGTGGACAAGATCGCCTCACTCATTCCGAATAACCCCGCCAAGCCCGTGACGCTTTCGCAGGCGATTGAAGGCGAAGCGCGCTTGCAGGAAATGCGCGATAGCGACGAACAAGTCGCGCGGCTTATGGATATCGCGCTGCAGGTTGAAGGGCTTTATCGCAATGCCTCAACCCATGCCGCCGGCGTGGTGATTGGGCGCAAGCCCTTGATCGAAACCGTGCCGCTCTATCGCGACCCGCGTTCGGAAATGCTCGTCACGCAATATTCGATGAAATATGCGGAAATGGCGAGCCTGGTGAAGTTCGACTTCCTGGGCCTGAAGACCCTCACCGTCATTGAACGCGCGCTGGAAATCCTGAAGGGGCAGGGGATAGAGGTAGATATCGCCGCCATACCGCTGGATGATCCGAAAACCTATGAAATGCTCGGGCGCGGCGATGCCGCTGGCGTGTTTCAGTTTGAAGGGCAGGGGATGCGCGACTGCTTGCGGCAGATGCGCGCCAACCGTTTTGAGGATTTGGTGGCGGCGGTGGCGCTCTATCGCCCCGGCCCCATGGCGAATATCCCGGCCTATTGCACGCGCAAACATGGCGAGGCTTGGGAACCGCCGCATGAGGCGATAAGGCACATTTTGTCTGAGACCTATGGCATCATGGTCTATCAGGAACAGGTCATGCAGATTGCGCAGGATCTGGCCGGCTATTCGCTGGGTGCTGCGGATTTGTTGCGCCGCGCCATGGGCAAGAAAATCCGCAGCGAAATGGAAGCGCAGCGCAAGATTTTCTGTGATGGCGCCGAAGCGCGCGGCATTGAAGCCGCGAAGGCCGCCGAGATTTTCGACCTTATGGAACGCTTCGCCGATTACGGCTTCAACAAATCCCACGCGGCGGCTTATGCGCTGGTCAGCTATCAAACCGCCTGGTTGAAGGCCAATCACACCGTGGCCTTTCTGGCCGCTTCCATGACGCTTGATCTTTCCAATACGGATAAGCTTGCCGGCCATATGCAGGAAGCGGCGCGGCTTGGGATTGCGGTGCTGCCGCCCGATATCAACCGCAGCGGCGCTGATTTCCGCGTCGAAGCGCGCGAAGATGGCAAGCAGGCCATTCGCTTCGCGCTTGCTGCCGTGAAGCGGGTGGGTGAAAGCGCGATGCGCGATCTGGTGGCGGCGCGCGATAAGGGCGGCGATTTCGCCTCCCTCGCGGATTTCGCGGCGCGGGTGGACCCCAAGTTGCTCAATAAGATGCAAATCGAAAACCTGGCCCGCGCCGGCGCCTTTGAATGCCTGGATGGCAATCGCGCCCGCGTCATGGCCGGGGCCGAGACCATTCTGCGCCGCGCCCAGGCCAATGCGGAAGAACGTTCCAGCGGCCAGATCGGGCTTTTCGGTGCCGAGCCCGGCAAGGCGGAAGCGCTGCGCCTGCCGGATGTGCCGGATTGGCAGCCGCTCGATCGGCTTTCCCAGGAAGCCGAGGCGATTGGCTTCCATCTTTCCGCCCATCCTTTGGATGCCTATCGCCAGGCGCTGAAGCGGCTTGGCGTGCTGCCATCTTCCGCCATCACGGACCGCGCGGGCCGCGGCGGCGGGCGCGTGAAGCTGGCCGGCACGGTGGTGAATGCCAAGGAACGCACCACGAAAACCGGCAGCCGCATGGCCTGGGTCCGGGTTTCGGACACACATGGCAGCTTCGAAGTGACCTGCTTTTCCGAGGTGCTGAACCGCAGCCGCGACCTGCTGGCCGAAGGCAGCGCCATTCTGGTGACCGCCGATTTGCGCCAGGAAGGCGAAGCCTTGCGCCTGACCGCGACCGAGGTGGAAAGCCTGGACAAGGTCGCCGCCAATGCCGGCGGCGGGATCAAGCTATGGCTGGAAGCAACGGCAACGCTGGACCCGATCCGCGCCTTGCTGACGCGCGAAGGCCGTGGCCGAGGCCGCGTGATCCTGGTGCCGCGCCTTGGCGCCGAACAGGAAGTGGAAATCGCGCTTCCAGGCGGCTTCAATGTAGGGCCAAGGCTGATGCAGGCCATGCGCGTGGTGCCGGGTGTGGCGCAGGTTGAGGAGTTCTAGCGCCTATCCTGGTACGTCCTATTTTTCCATAATATAGATTATGCGGGTATTCCATGACCGAACCCCCAAGCCAAAATTCGCCTGAAACCGCGCTGCGCGCCCTGCTCGCCATCATGGCCAAGCTGCGCGACCCGAATGGCGGCTGCCCTTGGGATTTGGTGCAGGATTTCGCCTCCATCGCGCCCTACACCATTGAGGAGGGCTATGAAGTCGCGGATGCCATCGCCGCCGATGACCCCGGCAAGCTGTTGGATGAATTGGGCGATCTGCTCTTCCAGGTGGTCTATCACGCGCAAATGGCGAATGAGCGCGGCTGGTTCAGCTTTGCCGATGTAGCAAAATCCATTTCCGACAAGATGATCCGCCGCCATCCTCATGTGTTTGGTGAGGCCGCGGCGCGCGACGCCGAAGCCCAGACAAGCGCCTGGGAAGCACAAAAAGCCGCCGAGCGCGCTGCGCGGGCAGAAAGCGGCGTGCTGGCCGGGATCCCGGATGGCCTCCCTGCCCTGACCCGTGCCGCCAAACTGACGCGCCGCGCCGCGCGGGTTGGCTTTGACTGGCCGGATGCCGGCGCCGTGCTGGATAAGCTGGAAGAAGAAGCGGACGAACTCCGCGCCGAGCTGCGAGGCGCTGATAAGGCAAGGCTTCAGGATGAGGTCGGCGATCTGCTTTTCGTGCTGGCCAATCTGGCGCGCAAGCTGGATTTGGATCCTGAAGCGGCCTTGCGCCACGCCAATCAGAAATTCACGCGCCGCTTTGGCTATATTGAAGAACAGGCTGATAACGCAGGAAAAAGCTTGAACGAGATGAGTCTGGAAGAGATGGAAGCGCTTTGGCAGCAAGCCAAGAAACGCCAAACAAATAGCTGACTCTAAAAGATTTTATCCCGCCGGATAGCTGATCCCCACCACCTCAATCTCCTCCATTCCCGCCGGCGTGCGCAGCCGCCGCGTATCACCCACCCGCGCCCCCAGCAGCGCGCGCGCCACCGGCGCCACCCAGGAAATCCGGCCTGCCTCGGCCTCGGTCTCATCCACGCCTACAATGGTGATCGTCACCTCGGCATCATCGGAAGCCCGCGCATAGGTCACGCTGGCGCCGAAAAACACCTGGTCGCGGCGGATTTGCTGCGCCGGGTCCACCACCTGCACCTTCTCAAGCCGCTTGGTCAGGAAGCGCACGCGCCGGTCAATCTCTCGCAACCGGCGCTTGCCATATTGGTAATCCGCATTTTCGGACCGGTCGCCGAGTGCCGCTGCCCAGGATACAATCTCAACCACCTTGGGGCGTTCTTCTTCCCAAAGCCGCTTCATCTCGGCACGCAAGGCGGCAGCGCCGGCGGGGGTCATGTAGAATGGCGTGCCGGGGGGCAGGCCGGGCGGCCCTGCCCCGTCTTCCTCATCCTCATCGGTCATGGGACGAAAAGCGCTTCCTGGGCGGCTTCCCAGCTCGCGCGGTCGGGCGCGCAGATCAGCCCGCCGCTGGTCAGATGCGGGCCGTAATCGCTGCCATCGAAGCGCGCGGAATGGCCACCTGCTTCCCTGTGTAACAACCAACCAGGCGCATGATCCCAGGGCATTAGCTTGTTATAGACCAGCAAATGCGCATGTCCGCCCGCCGCCAGCCGATATTCATGCGCCGCGCAGCGATAGGAAACCGTGGCCGCCAGGCGCGGCAGCCGGCTGGTGACACGGGATTTCAGCGGTTCCGGCATGTAACCCCAGGACACAGCCGCCACCATGTCACCCGGTAAGGCGGGGCGCGCCACGCGCAAATCGGTGAGTCGGCGCCCTTCCCGATCCGCGAGCCAAGCCCCCTCCCCGCGCAGCGCCATCGCCGTATCATCGCCAAGCGGGTCATGGATCCAGGCGCCAATGATCTCACCGCGCCGGATCGCGGCCGCCATGCAGCCGAACAGAGGCACCCCGGCAGCGAAATTCGCCGTGCCATCTACCGGGTCCACCACAAAGGCAAGTTCCGCATCCGCCAACCGCCCGAGCAAGGAAGGGTCAGCCGCCGTGGCTTCCTCTCCCACCACCACGCAGCCTGGGAAGAGTTTTTCAAGCCCAGCGGTAATCACGCGCTCCGCCGCCTCATCCGCATCCGTCACCAGATCGAGCGGGCCAGATTTGGCGCGCACCGCATCAGCGCCCAGGCGCCGAAAGCGCGGCAGGATTTCCGCCCGCGAAGCCTCGCGCAGCAGCAATGCCAGATCGGCGGCCTGCGTGGCTGAGATGCTCATTTCGCCCCCCGGCTTTCAAAGCGGGCGCGATCCATGGGCGAAAGCCGCACCTTCAGCCGCACCGCATCATCGGCATCCTGGCGTTCCAGCACCTCGCCATGGGCATGCAGCCAGGCGAGGCCCGCCCCATCGGAAGGCGGTAGCGCCACGTCCAGCGTCACCAACTGCGCCGAAAGCCGCGCATCAATGGCGGCGCGGAGCGCTGGCAAGCCTTCTCCGGTCAGGGCAGATACCGCCACCGCATCGGGGCTGCGGCGTTCCACAGCATCAATCCCGCCAAGCAAATCGGCCTTGTTCAGCACTTCCAGCACGCGATCCGGCCAGGCCTCATCCAATGTCGCGCCCTCGCCATCTGCCATGGCTTCCAAAACGCCCAGCACATCAGCGCGCTGCGCGGCGCTATCGGGGTGGGCAATGTCGCGCACATGCAAAATCAGATCAGCCGCGGCCACTTCTTCCAGAGTGGCGCGGAAGGCTTCCACCAATTGCGTCGGCAGATCGGAAATGAAGCCGACCGTATCGGACAGGATCACATTCCGCCCCGATGGCAGTTTGATCGCGCGCATGGTGGGATCGAGCGTCGCAAACAGCTGATCCTGCGCATAAACCCCTGCCCCGGTCAGCGCATTGAACAGCGTTGACTTGCCGGCATTGGTGTAGCCCACCAGCGCCACCACCGGGTAAGGCACGCGTTCGCGCGCGCGCCGATGCAGGCCGCGCGTGCGTCGCACCTGATCCAATTCGCGCTTGAGCCGCACGATCCGGTCCCCGATCAGCCGCCGGTCAATTTCGATCTGGCTTTCCCC
>JBIIIE010000173.1:0-6156 GCA_044235135.1 Roseomonas sp.
GGCGTAATTCGCAGCAAGATCAGCTTCCGAAAGCTTATGGGCGCCGCCCAGGCATTCGGTCACATTGCTGCCGGTCATTTCCACATGCACGCCGCCGGCGAAGCTGCCTTCCGCTTCATGCACATCGAAAAAGCCGCGCACCTCGGCAATAATGGCGTCAAAAGGCCGGGTCTTATAGCCGGCAACCGTTGTGGTATTGCCGTGCATCGGGTCACAAAGCCACACCACATTGCGCCCGGCGCGTGTGATGGCACGCACCAGCGGCGCCAGCTTTGCTTCCACCTTATCCGCCCCCATGCGGGAAATCAGCGTGAGCCGCCCCTTTTCATTGGCGGGGTTCAGGATTTCCGTCAGCCGCACCAATTCATCGGGCTCCATGGTCGGGCCGACCTTCATGCCGATGGGGTTCTTCACGCCGCGCAGGAATTCCACATGCGCGCCATCCGGCTGGCGCGTGCGATCCCCGATCCAAAGAAAATGCGCCGAACAGGCATACCAATCGCCCGAGGTGGAATCGACCCGCGTCATGGCCTGTTCATACGGCAGCAACAGGCTTTCATGGCCGGTGTAGAAATCAGTCTCCCGCACTTGCGGCAGGTCTGACATGCCGCAGGCCTGCATGAAGGCCAGCGTCTGATCAATGCGCGTCGCCAAATCCGCATAGCGTTCGGCAAGCGGGCTGCGTTCCACAAAGCCCAGATTCCAGCGATGCACTTCATGCAAATCCGCATAGCCGCCGGTGGCAAAAGCGCGCAGCAGATTGACCGTGCCGGCGGATTGCATATAGGCGAATTCCATCCGTGCGGGGTCTGGAATGCGCGATGCCGCATCGAAATCCGGGCCATTGATGATATCGCCGCGATAGGATGGCAGCGTTACGCCATCCCGCGTTTCACTATCGGAAGACCGCGGCTTCGCGAATTGCCCAGCCATGCGGCCAAGCTTCACCACCGGGGAGGCGCCGCCAAAGGTCAGCACCACCGCCATTTGCAGAAGTACGCGGAAGGTATCGCGGATCACATTCGCGGTGAAATCACCGAAGCTTTCCGCGCAATCGCCCCCTTGCAGGACGAAAGCCTGGCCATCACCGGCCCGCGCCAAGGAGGCCTTAAGGCGCCTGGCCTCACCCGCAAAAACCAAGGGAGGAAATCGCGCGATCTTGGCTTCCATTGCGGCCAAGGCCGCCTGGTCGGGATATTCCGGCACTTGCCTGATCGGCATGTTCCGCCATGAATCCGGGCTCCAGCCCCGCGCAGTCATTTCCGCCTATCTCCTTGATACAAGACAGGGCACAATAAACACGAGCCCGCGCCGAGGGGAAGAGCAACGGGGCGACGCCATAAGGCATAGAGGAATTTCAAGGCATGGACAGGCAGCAAAATATCGCGATCCGGATGCAGAAAGCCGTCCAGGCCGGGGAAATCCCGGGCATGGTCCTGGCGCTGGGGGATCGGCATGGGATGCGGATGGAAGCGGGCTTTGGCAGCCGCGCCTTGGGCAGCGCCGAGGCCATGACGCACGATAGTGTCTTCTGGATTGCTTCCATGACCAAGGCGATTACCGGCGCGGCGGCGATGATGCTGGTGGAAGCGGGCAAGCTTTCCCTTGATGCGCCCGCCGCCGCTTTGGTGCCTGACATCGGCGCGCTTGGCGTGCTGGAAGGCTTTGATGAGGCCGGGCAACCCAAAATGCGCCCCGCCAAGCGCCCCATTACGCTCCGGCATTTGCTGACCCATACATCGGGCTATGCCTATGACATGTGGAGTGCCGACATCGCCCGCTTCCGCAAGGCCACGGGAACACCCGCTGTCGGCACTTGCCGCAATGCCGCGCTTGCCCTGCCCTTGCTGTTCGATCCTGGCGAGGATTGGTCCTATGGCATCGGCATAGATTGGGCCGGCAAGATGATTGAAGCCGCTACCGGTGAAACTCTTGGCGCGCATTTGCAGCGCGTGATTTTTGAACCGCTCGGCATGGTGGATACCTCCTTCAAACTGCGCCCGGACCAAAGGGCGCGGCTTGTTGCCATGCATGGGCGCGGTGCGGATGGCGCGCTTTCCGTCATTCCCTTTGAAGTGCCGCAGGAGCCGGAATTTGAGACCGGCGGCGGCGGGCTTTACGGTACGGCGCGGGATTACCTGGCTTTCGCGCGCATGATCCTGAATGGCGGGCGGCATGGCGATATCCGCCTGCTGAAGCCGGAAACCGTGGCCGAGATGGCGCGCGATCAGATCGCGCCGCTTTCCGTCCGCCCGATGATTTCCGCCGTGCCCAGCGCCACGCGGGATGCGGATTTCTTCCCCGGCATGGCGAATGGCTGGGGCCTTACGTTTCTGGTGAACCGGCGGCCATCACCGCAGGGCCGTGCAGCGGGGGGCCTCGCCTGGGCGGGGCTTGGCAATACCTTCTATTGGATTGACCATGGCCGCGGCACGGCAGGTATTTTTCTCAGTCAAATCATGCCGTTTTTTGATCCGCACGCGATTGCGCTGTTCCGCGATTTCGAAAGCCTGGTGAATGGCGTTTGAAGTGCCATCTAAAACACCACCACGGATCGGATGGATTTGCCTTCATGCATCAGATCGAAGGCATCGTTGATTTTCTCAAGCGGCATGGTGTGGGTGATCAGATCATCAATATTGATCTTCCCTTCCATGTACCAATCAACAATCTTCGGCACATCCGTCCGCCCCCTGGCGCCGCCAAAGGCTGAACCTTTCCAAACGCGGCCTGTCACAAGCTGGAAGGGGCGCGTGGCGATTTCGGCACCTGAAGGTGCCACGCCGATGATAATGCTCTCCCCCCAGCCGCGATGGCAGCATTCCAGCGCCTGGCGCATTACCGCGACATTGCCGGTGCAATCGAAGGAGAAATCCGCCCCGCCCCCGGTCAGGTCCGTAATCGCCTGAACCACCTTATCGGCGCCGATTTCATTCGGGTTGATGAAATGCGTCATACCGAATTTGCGCGCCATGGCCTGTTTGGCGGGGTTGATGTCTATGCCGATGATCTTGTCGGCGCCCACCATCCGCGCGCCCTGAATGACATTCAGCCCAATGCCGCCCAGGCCAAAGACAACCACATTGGCGCCGGGCCAGACCTTGGCGGTATAGATCACGGCACCAATGCCGGTGGTGACTCCGCAGCCGATATAACAAATCTTGTCGAAGGGCGCGTCTTCCCGCACCTTCGCCACGGCGATTTCCGGCAGCACCGTGAAGTTTGAGAAAGTGCTGCACCCCATATAGTGAAACACCGGCTTGCCGGGCGCCGCACCTTCACAACTGAAGCGGCTGCTGCCATCCGGCATCACACCCTTGCCCTGCGTCGCGCGGATGGAGGTGCAAAGATTGCTCCGCTGGCTCAGGCAGGTTTTGCAGGCGCGGCATTCCGGCGTGTAGAGCGGGATGACATGATCGCCCGGCTTCACGCTGGTCACGCCCGCGCCGATTTCACGCACAATCCCGGCACCTTCATGGCCTAGGATGGCGGGGAAAAGCCCCTCAGAATCCAGCCCATCCAGCGTGTAGGAATCCGTGTGGCAAACGCCAGTTGCCATGATTTCAACCAGGACTTCTCCGGCTTTGGGACCGGCCAAATCCACGGTTTCGATGGTGAGTGGCTGTTTCGCTTCCCAAGCCACGGCGGCGCGCGTTTTCATGCAAAGGATTCCCTGGATGCGTTCCAGTTAAACTTTGCACCGACACGGTGCGGGGTGGAAGCCTCAGGCAGGCACGGCCTGGGGAGCAGCGCGCGCACCCGCATCACGCGGCAAAGCCATGGCAGCGGCCAGCATAACAAGCCCAAGAACAGCCAGCGTCAGAAACAGCGCCGGCGCGCCGCCCGCCGCATCGCCATAGGCCCAGGCAACCAGGTTCACCCCCAGCGGCGCCGCGACAAAGCCCATGGCGAATTTCAGCCCAAAGGCCAGGCCGCGCCGCTTGCCCGATGAATAGCGTGCCAGGAGCAGGTTTTCGACCGGCGCGGCAAAATCAAACATGAAGCCGATGACAATCGCGACCAGCAGCGCCCAGGGCCCGCCCAGCCAAGCCGCCAGCGCCATGAGCGGTAATTTGATCATGAAGGTCGCAACGTAAAGCGCCTTCATCGGCATGCGATCCGCAAGCCGCCCGCCAATCAATTGCCCGGCGCTGCCCATCAGCATGGTCGCACCCACAATCAACCCAAGCTGCGCCGCTTGGGCAGAATCAAGCAGCAGCATGTCACTCAACCACTTTGGAAGCGCCGTTGAATAGGCGGTATAGGCAATCGACCCAAGCATGAAGGTGATGGCGAGCACAATCAGCACGCCCCAGGGAATTCGCGCTGCCTCTGCCGCCGCAGCCTGCGCCGATTCCTGCCCCGGCTGGTGATTGCTGGCGGCAACGCGCCCGGTGAGCAGGCAAAATAACAAAGCCAGCCCGGCAATGATGGTGACAATGCCCGGCAGGATCATCGCCATGCGCCAGCCGGCAAGCGCTGCAAGCCCGCCCGCGATCACTGCCGCGAAGGCAACACCGATACTGCCGGCAATCCCAAGAACCCCCATCAGCCGGCCGCGCGCATCGGGCGGCGCGGTCATGGAAACCCAGGCGAGTGCGACGGGATGATAAATCGCGCCGAACCCACCAAGCAGCGCCAGCGCAAGCCCCATTTCAGCACTATCGGAAACCAGCCCCGCGATGATGGAAGCAAGACCAAGCCCCAAGAAAAACACCACCATCATGCGCGCATGGCCAAAGCGATCCGCAAGCCAACCGGCCAGCGGTGCGCCCACACCAATCATCGCGGCACCCAGCGTCCAAAGCGCGATGATTTCCGCATAGGGGCGCTGCCAGATGCCTTCCAGAATCACTGCCAAAGTCAGGAACAACCCCGTCAGCACGTGATGCAGGAAATGCCCCAGTGAGGCGAAGCCGATGATCAGGCGCTGCGCGGGCTGCATCAGGCGCCCACCACGCGCGTGCGGGTGCGGAGTGTGACGAATTCCTCCGCCGCAGTCGGGTGAATACCAATAGTGCGATCAAAATCCTGCTTGGTCGCGCCCATGACAACGGCAATGCCGATGCCCTGCATCATCTCCCCAGCGTCTTCGCCGATCATATGGGCGCCGAGGATTTTTTGCGTGCGCTGACAGACCACGAGCTTCATGAGCGTCTTGCGCCCTTCGCGCTTGCTGATGGTATGCCGCATGGGCGTGAAGCGCGTGACATAGATATCGGCAGGGCCGCGCTTGGCGGCTTCTTCTTCGGTGATGCCAACCGTGCCGATGGGTGGGTTCATGAAAACCGCGGTTGGGACGTTTTCGTAGCTTACGCGGCGCGGGTTATTGCCGAAGAGGGTATCGGAAAGCGCGTGACCAATTGCCGTTGCCATGGGGGTCAAATTCACCCGGTCCAGCACATCGCCAATGGCGAAGATATGCGGCTGGCTGGTGGCGTGGGTGTCATCCACCGCAATCACGCCATTGGCCGCCAGCGCGACCCCGGCCTTGTCCAGCCCAAGCCCGGCAGTGGCAGGTTTGCGCCCGGTGCAGAAGAATACCGCATCGCATTCCAGTGCGCTGCCATCAGAAAGATGCAGCACGCGTTCGGCGCCACGCGCTTCAATGCGCGTCGGGCTCACACCCGCGCAGCAGGTGATGCCTTGTGCCACCAAGGCTTCAGCTGCGGCGCTGCGAATATCCTCATCAAAACCGCGCAAGGGCAAGGGCGCGCGATGCACCAGCGTCACCTCGGCGCCGAGGCCCTTCAGGATGCAGGCAAACTCCACCGCGATATAGCCAGCGCCAAGCACCGCAACGCGCTTGGGCAAAGCCTTCAGGGTAAATAAATCATCGGAAATCAAGCCAAGCTCAGCGCCCGGAATATCAAGCCGGGTTGCGGTGCCGCCCACTGCAATGAAGATACGCTCCGCCGTCACGCGCTTGCCGCCGACATCCAGGCAATGCGCATCCAGAAATGTGGCGCGCGCATCGAAGCAGGTCACGCCAGCATTGCCGAGCAAGCGGCCATAAATCCCCGAAAGCCGCGCCACTTCCGCATCCCGAGCCGCTGCCAGCTTCGCCCAATCATGCCCATGATTTTCAAGCGACCAACCAAAGGCAGCCGCATCTTCCGCCCAGGCGCCATATTCGGCGGCATTCACCATGATCTT
>JBIIIE010000174.1:0-6155 GCA_044235135.1 Roseomonas sp.
TACTTACACGCCCACAAAGATTGCCAGCTTTGCGACAAGTGTGCCCAATACCTTTTTGGCAATCTGTAATTCCACTGGTGGTATATGATTGAGGTCAGGGAACTTCGGCTGGTCAAGGCCATAGATGAGCATGGTAGCCTGGTGCGCGCTGCCCGGGTGCTGGGTATTGCGCAGCCGGCGCTGACCCGCGCACTGGCGCGGCTGGAAGCCAGGCTGCGCGGCAAGCTGTTTGAACGCAGCCGGCGCGGCGTGATCGCCACCGATCTTGGCCGCGCCATCATTGCCGAAGGCAACGCCATTCTGGATAGCCTTGAAAGGCTGGACCGGCATTTGAATGAGGCGCGTGGCACGCAGACCGCCGATCTCAACATCATGGCCGGCGCCTATATTGCGGAAACGCTTTGTCTGACTGCGGCGGCGGGTATGCTGAACGCCTTCCCCACCACCAGGCTTCGCCTACTTGTCGCCAATTGGACCGAAGTGCCCGCTGCGATATTGGACCGGGAAGCGCCGATTGGGTTTATGGATCTGCGTGGTTTTGTGGCCGACCCCGCGCTTGTCGTGGAAAAGTTAAGCCCCCAGCCGGGGATTTTCGTGGCGCGCGCTGGCCACCCTCTGGCGCAGCGCAGCAGCGTCAGCCTGGCCGATATGATGGCCTATCCGCTTGCCTTTATTGGCCGCGCACCAAGGGGCGTTCAGGCGCCGCTTGTTGCCGCGCGAGAGGAAGCGCGTGCCCAAGGCCAGCTTCATCAAGCCTTCCCGGCCATGGTGCATGAAAGCCCAACGGTGATGCTGAAACTGCTGACGCAATCCGATGCGGTGGCGGGGGTAAGTGTGATCCTGGCCCTGGAAGGGCTGCGGCAGGGGAGCATTATCGCCCTTCCCTGGCAGCGTGCCCCTTGGGCATCCATCCATCCCGGCATCATCACGCTACGCAACCGCGCCCTTGGCGCGGCGGAGCAGGGGTTTTTGGACCTGATCCGCAAGGCCGATCAGCAAGCGGAAGAAGAAGCCTTGGCCTGGTGCCGGGCGCAAGGTGTGCCGAGCGCGTGTGAATGAGGGGGCAGCGGCCCGCGATTGTCAGAGGAGCTCTTCTTGCGGTCTTATACTAGTCTCTCGGATCACCTCGAAGGCGCATGAGCGATGGCTATACCGGATTATCAAAGCCTGATGCTTCCGATTCTGAAGCTTGCGGCACAAGGCGAGTATTCCGTCCCAATGGCCGCTGTAGCGATTGCAAAGAGTCATGGGCTTTCAGATGCCGAAGCCGAAGAAATGCTGCCAAGTGGCAAGCAGCGCCTTCTGCATAATCGTATTCATTGGGCCAAATTCTATTTAACCAAGGCTGGCTTGCTGGAAAGCCCGAAGCGTGGCCGGTTCACCCTATCGGAAATGGGGAAAGCGCTTCTGAAAAACCCGCCGGCCAATCTCAATACCAAGTATCTTCTGACACTGCCGGCGTTCAAGGAATTCTATGGAAAGTCCGAAGCGGTGCTGTCTGAGGGCGCTAGCGGCGTGCTCGAACCGCCAGCGGCGACTCCGGAGGAAATCATCAGCGAAGCCGAAAAGGCTTTCAACGCTGCGCTGCGCGATGATCTATTGAGCCGTATTCTACAGAATTCACCGCAATTCTTTGAGCAGCTCATCGTGGAGTTGCTGGTGGCCATGGGTTATGGCGGTTCGCGGCTGACTGCAGCGGAGCAGCTTGGCAAGTCAGGCGATGGTGGCGTGGACGGCGTTATCAATGAAGATGCGCTTGGCTTGGACCGTGTTTATGTTCAGGCAAAACGCTACACCCCCGGCTCATCGGTAGGGCGCCCTGAAGTGCAGGCTTTCACGGGTAGCCTTGTTGGATTGGGTGCGACTAAGGGCGTTTTCGTGACCACATCTTCATTCTCGGCGCAGGCGATGGATTTCGCATCGCGCGTACCACAGCGCATCATCCTTATTGATGGTAAGCGCCTGACCGCATTGATGGCCACGTATAATGTCGGTGTTAGGACCAATCGTGTCGTGGAATTCAAGCGAGTCGACGAGGATTTCTTCACCGAGGAATAACGTGCCGACTTCGTCTCGGCGGGGTCCGGGGTAACACTGTTACCCCGGCGGGGGTCAGGGGGCAGAGCCCCCTTCTTTTTCTCAAGTATCCAAAAACGACCTTAGCTTCCGGCTCCGGCTTGGGTGTTTCAGCTTGCGGAGCGCCTTGGCTTCAATCTGGCGGATGCGTTCGCGTGTGACGTTGAATTGCTGGCCCACTTCTTCCAGCGTGTGGTCCGTATTCATGCCAATGCCAAAGCGCATGCGCAGCACGCGTTCTTCGCGCGGCGTCAGGCTGGCCAGCACGCGCGTGGTCTGTTCGCGCAGATTGGATTGGATCGCGGCATCAATCGGGATGATCGCATTCTTGTCTTCGATGAAATCGCCCAGATGGCTGTCTTCCTCATCCCCGATCGGGGTTTCAAGGCTGATCGGTTCTTTCGCGATTTTCAGTACCTTGCGCACTTTCTCAAGCGGCATGCCAAGCTTTTCGGCCAGTTCTTCCGGCTGAGGTTCGCGGCCGATTTCATGCAGCATCTGGCGGGAAGTGCGCACCAGCTTGTTGATGGTTTCAATCATATGGACAGGGATACGGATCGTGCGCGCCTGATCCGCGATGGACCGCGTAATGGCCTGCCGGATCCACCAGGTTGCATAGGTGCTGAATTTGTAGCCGCGGCGATATTCGAACTTATCCACCGCCTTCATCAGGCCGATATTGCCTTCCTGGATCAAATCCAGGAATTGCAGGCCGCGATTGGTGTATTTCTTGGCGATGGAAATCACGAGGCGCAGGTTCGCCTCAATCATTTCCTTCTTCGCCTGGGTCATGTCGCGTTCGCCGCGCGACACGGTGGCGTAAACCCGCTTGAATTCCGCGACCGGCAGGCCGGTTTCATTCGCGGCTTCGCTGATGCGCGCGCGGATTTGTTCAACCTCCGCGCCGTGCTTCGCCACAAAGGCCTTCCAGCCCTTGCCCGGCAGCGCGCCCACGCGTTCCAGCCAGGCGGGGTCCATTTCGCTGCCGCGCCATTGCGCCAGGAATTCATCGCGCTTGACCTTCTGGCTATCGGCGAGGCGCAGCACCTGGCCTTCCATCATGGTCATGCGGCGATTGAGCGTTTTGAGCTGATCCACCAATTCTTCGATGCGGTTATTGTGCAGCTGCACCTTTTCAACCAGCGTGATCAATTCGCTGCGCAGCTTTTCGTAATTCTTTTCCCCACGCGTCGCCAATTCCTCGCCCGAGGTAAAGGCTTCCATGCGCTTGGAGCTCAGCTTCGACAGCTTCGCGTAGATGGCTTCAATCTGCTCAAAATTCGCGAGCACTTCCGGCTTCAATTTTTCTTCGAGCGCGGAGAGTGAAAGCCCAAGGCCTTCCCCTTCCTCACCCTCTTCGAATTCCTCAACGGCGGCGGCGGAAACCGCGGCCTCGGGATTGCCGGCGGATTGCGTTGCTTCCAGGTCAATAATGTCGCGCAGCAGCATGCGCGGCGGGGTTTGGCGCACCGCTTCATGCCAGCGCAAAATGGCCTTGAAGGTCAGCGGGCTTTCGCACAAGCCGCCAATCATCATGTCGCGCCCGGCTTCGATGCGCTTGGCGATGGCGATCTCACCTTCGCGGGAGAGCAATTCAACACTGCCCATTTCGCGGAGATACATGCGGACAGGATCATCGGTGCGCCCGACGCTTTCCTCATCCACATTGCCGCCGGCTTCTTCTTCGTCTTCGCCATCGGCCCGCGTCACGGGCTTGACCAGCGCGCCTTCGCCTTCTTCGGCTTCTTCTGCTTCAGATACGGTGATGCCGGCTTCGCTCAACATCGCCATGGTGTCTTCGATCATTTCCGAAGATACTTGTTCTGAAGGCAGCACGGCGTTGATTTCGTCCACGGTGACGTAGCCGCGTTCCTTGCCGCGCGCGATCAGCTTCTTCACCGCCGCTGACTGGATGTCGAGCATCATGCCCTCCACCTGTTCGTCGCGGGCTTCAACCGGTTCCGCCCCTGCCGCCGCTTTCGTCGCCATGCCTTACCACTCCGTTCAACTGCGAAAGGCATCCGGCGCCCCGGATGCCTGCGCAATAGGCCTCTATATTATGGCGTTGCCGCCGCACCTTCGGCCAGATCGGCCGCATCTTCCCCCCGGCGCAGGGCGCCAAGGGCCTCGGTCAGGCGGATCAGCCTTTGCTGCGCCGCCGGATCATTGGTCGCGGCAAACACTTCCCGCGCTAACTTTTGGTCTTCAAGCAAAGCCGCTTCTCCGCGCAGCCTCAGGAAGAAATGCCAGAAGCCTTCCTCTACCTCACGCGGCAGCGCATCGGGGCGCGCCGCTTGGGGCAGGGCCTCGGCGCCAAGCGCCCAGGCCGCAGCTTCCGCCAAACCTTCACTGGCGAGGTGGGATAGCAAGGCCTGAGAGTCAAGGCGCGCTATGTCCATGGGCCAGGACAGAATAGCGCTTTGCAGGCTGCGCGCCGGGCCTTCGGGCAGGTCGAGCAGGCCGAAGGCTTCTTCGATCTGTGGCAATAGCCAGGGGTGGCGCAGCAGAATGGCGATCAGGATGCGCGCCTGTGCTGCGCGGATGGTGGGCGCCACCAGGGCGGGCCGGGCCACACGCTGCGCGGGCACGGCCTGGCCAGGTTGGCGGCGGCGCGTGGCGGCGAAAAAGCGATCAAGCAGCGCCTGGCGATATTCGCTGGCCAAGGCGCGGTCTGAAATCGTGGCGGCGGCGGCGACCAGGCGATTGCGCGCGGCGGCGCGTTGTTCCGGGCTCGCCATGGGTTGGCCTTCCAGCAGAAGGCCAAAAAGCGCTTCCGAAAGCGGGCGGGCAGCGTCCAAAACCGCCTGAAAGGCCGCCTTGCCGCCCTTGGCGATCAGCGTATCCGGGTCCTCCCCTGACGGGAGCGTCGCCAGCTTCAGGCTGCGTTCGGCGCTGATCAACGGAAGTGCTGCTTCCGCCACGCGGGCGGCGGCGCGGGCGCCGGCGGCATCGCCATCGAAACAGAGCAACGGTTCGGGCGACAGCCGCCATAATTCCTGCAACTGATCTTCCGTAAGCGCCGTACCCAGTGGCGCCACCGCGCCGGTAAAGCCCGCCTGATGCAGGGCGATCACATCCATATAGCCTTCAACCGCGACCACCGCCGCACCGCGAAAGGCGCCTTCGCGGGCGCGGTCCAGCCCGTAAAGCGCAGTGCGTTTGCGAAATAGCGGTGTTTCCGGGCTGTTGATGTATTTCGGCTGGCCGTCCCCCATGATGCGCCCGCCAAAGGCAATCACCCGCCCGCGCCGGTCCCGAATGGGAAACATCACGCGGTTGAAGAAGAAATCGCGCGGCGCTTCATCGCCTTCGGGTGGTTTCAGCAGCCCGGCTTCGATCAATTGGCTGGGCTCGAACGCATCCTGCTTCAAATCCGCCTGGAGCGTGCCGCGCCCGGACCCAGCCCAGCCGAGGCCGAAGCCCTGGATGGTATCCTCGGTCAGGCCGCGGCGGCGGAGATATTCCAGCGCTGGCCGGCCCTCTGGTAACCTGAGCCGACGCTGAAACGCCTCCATCGCCGCTTCCATGACCGTGTGGAGATCCCGCGCCTGGCGGGCGCGTTCGGCATCGCGCGGGGCGAGTTTTGGGACCTCGAGCCCCGCTTCGCCGGCAAGGCGTTCCACCGCTTCCATGAATTGCGCGCCTTCGGCCCGCATGACGAAGGTAACGGCATCCCCATGAGCGCCACATCCGAAGCAGTGGAAATGATCGTCATAAACGTAGAAGGACGGCGTCTTTTCCCCATGAAAGGGGCAGCAGCCCTTCCAGTTCCGCCCGGATTTGAGCAAGCGCGTCTTCCGCCCGATCAGGGCGGAGAGCGGCGTGCGTGCGCGAAGCTCATCAAGGAAACCGGGGGGCAGGGCCATGGCGAGGGGGTAGGATATACCTTTGCGGGGAGGTTGAGCGAGGGGGCATGAAAAAACACCCCCTATTATAGGGGAGTCGTTTTCGCGCCGTGGTTGGTTTGCGCCCTGGCACCAAGGCGGCTATCCCGACACAGCTAGTCTTGAAGGAACGCGACCATGACCCCCGCCGAACGCGCTGCCGTGCAGGCGCATCTGCGCAAGCTTTTCAGCAAC
>JBIIIE010000175.1:0-6154 GCA_044235135.1 Roseomonas sp.
TGGTTATGCACGGGCGTTTTCTGCCCCGGACCCCAGACGAAACACACCACCGAAAATCGCTGCTGCGGATCGCAATGCAGCAACAACTGCCGGTAGGTATCGGTTGGTGCCGTATATTCCGGCGGCAACCAATTATCGGAAAGCACAAGCTTGCGGAGCAAGCTTGGCGCTTCCTTCAAAAATAGGGCCTCATCGCCACCCGCATCGGCCAAGGCAGTCATGCCGCGGACGAAGTCTCGCAAGGGGGCGATGTCTTGAACCAGGGTGCTTCCGTTGTCCATGCGTGCGAGGATTGAGTATTTTGAGTCAAAATGCAACCATTAGTTTTATCTTTTTTTATGACGCATCTGCTGTAAGAACAATTCGGCCGGTTACCTTGCCATCTTTCAACCTATTAAGGGCTGTGTCGGCCTGGTTAAGCGGCATGCGGGTAATCGGAATACCCGGCAAGCCACCCTTCTGCGCGATGCCAACCAATTCCCGCAATTCCTTGACATTGCCCACATATGAACCCTGGATCGTGAGTGCCCGCATCGGCATCACCGGCAGCGGTACGGCCAATTCGCCGCCAAACAGCCCGACCTGCACCAGCTTGCCGCCCTTGCGCAGCGCATCAAAGGCGCTCCGCGCCGTTTCGGTGCCGTTCACCAGGTCAATAATGGCGCGCACCGGGCCACCACAGGCTGCCGTGATGCGCTTGGCGGTATCGGCATCCCCGCCCTGAACGATATCAGTGGCCCCTTCCCGCTTGGCGGCTTCGAGCTTGGCCGGGCTGACATCCACCACCACAATCCGCCGATGGCCCTTGGCCTTCAGCACCGCAATCGCATTCAGGCCAAGCCCACCCGCGCCGATCAGCACAATGGGCTCATCCGCCGGCATGGGCATGACCTTATTGATGGCGCTGAACACCGTAATGCCCGAACAGGCATAGGTTGCCGCCAAGGCGGGATCGAGGTTGCCCACCGGCACCAGATGCCGTGGTTCCGGCGCCAGCACATGTGTCGCATAGCCGCCATGCTGATAAACGCCGAGGCTTTTCGGCGTCAGGCACATATTATCCTCATCCGCGCGGCAGGCGTCACAAGTGCCACACCCCACCCAGGGGAAGACAATCATATGATCGCCGACCTTAAGGCCTGCGCCATTGGCATCGGGGCCCCATTTCAGGACGCGCCCCACAATTTCATGCCCCATGGCAAGCGGCAGCTTCACCCCACGATCGGAAAGTTTCAGATAGCCGCGTGAGCCGAGATCATAGCCGCCTTCCCAAATATGCAGATCGGAATGGCAGACCCCCGCATGAGTGATTTCCAACAGCACCTGCTGACCGGTCGGTTCCGGTGTTGGAATTTCGATTTCCTGAAGCGGTTTTCCGGCTTCAATGACAGCCCAGGCACGCATGGCAGACTTCCTCACATTTCTGGTGTTGCACGCATGGGAACAAGCCTACGCCTTGCGGTCAAGCGGTGGCACGCGACAGCCATGTTAATTTCATTTTGCCGCCAGCGGAAAACCGCGTAAAGTTTTTCAAGTAAACAAAGGATCGAGTATGAGCAATCAATTGAATCAGGGCGGTGGGCTGGGCGATCTGCTGGGCGCCCTCATGGGCGGCGGTTCGGCTGATGGCCTGACTTCCCTGGTGGGCAAGCTGCAGCAGGGCGGGCTTCAACAGGAAGTGGAAAGCTGGGTCGGCCATGGTGAGAATATGCCAGTCGCACCGGAGCGCCTGGCACAAGCCTTTGGCAGCAATGAATTGGCCGGCTTGGCGCAGCAATTCGGCGGCGGCGCGGCTTCGGGCGGCGCCATGGCAGGTATTTTGGCGCAACTTCTGCCCGCCGTGATCAATGGCATGACACCGCAAGGGCGCCTGCCGCAAAGCCAAGCCGATATGGGCGGCGGGCTTGGCGATGTTCTGGGCAGTGTCCTGTCCGGCATGATGGGCGGGCAGCAACAACAGCCTCAGGGCGGGCTGATGGATATGCTTGGGCCTTTGATGGGCGCCATGGCCGGTGGGCCGCAGGCGCAAGGCGGCGGTGGCTTGGGTGGTTTGCTCGGCGGCTTGCTTGGCGGGGCGGGTGGAGCCGCCGCAGCGGGCATGGCAGGCAAGGGCGGCAAGGTCTTGCCGCCAGGTGATGACCTGCCCAGCAAACCGGCGGCCCTTGGCAGCAGTGGCGGCAAGGGCGCTGCCGGCGGCGGCTACCGCGATGATGATGTGGACCCGCGCAACCCGCTTGGCGATCCTGGCGGGTTGTTTCGGCGGCGCTGATCAGGCGCCGCCTTGCGGGCGGCCTTCTCAATCCGGACGGATATTATTCTCCCGCACCACCCTGCCCCAGGTGGCGATCTGTCCGGAGAGAAATTGCATGAAGGCGGCTTCGCCCTGAGGATTAAGGTCTATCCCAAGGCCAAGGATACGTTGACGAACCTCCGGCACATCCAAGGCCTTGCGCACTGCCGCTTCCATGCGCGCCTTGATCGGCTCCGGCAGGCGCGCGGGGCCGAGGAAACCCCAAAAGGCTCGCGAATCAACGCCCGTAATGCCGAGTTCCGTCATGCTCGGCACATCCGGGATATTGGGGCTGCGCGTGGCGCTGGTTTGCGCGAGCGGCACCAGCGTGCCGGCATCAATATGCACCCCAATGGCGGGGCGGGTTGCAATGGGCAAATCCACCTCTCCCGCCGCGGCAGCAACCGCCAGCGGCCCGCCGCCACGATAAGGCACATGCACCAGCTTGAAGCCACCGGCGCGTTGAATGAGTTCCATGGTCAAATGCGCCAAGCTGCCATTGCCGATGGTGCCGTAAGTGACGGTCTCGGGCTTCGCCTTCGCCGCCGCCACCACATCGGCAAAGCTCCGATAGGGCCGCGTGCGATGCGCGGTCAGCACCATGGGGGCAGTGCCAAACAACAAAAGCGAGGTCAAATCGCGTTCGGTATCAAAGCCCATATTCGGGATCAGCGCCGGATTGACCGCATGCGTGTCGAACACGATCAGCCAGGTATTGCCATCGGGTGCCGCGCGCGCGACCTGCGCGGTGCCGAGCGACCCGGAAGCGCCGCCGCGATTTTCAACAATGAAGGGCACGCCGAATTCAGCCTGCAAATGGGGTTGCAGCAGCCGCGCCAGCGCATCGGTGGAACCGCCCGGTGGGAAGGGCACGACAATGCGGATCGAGCCATTGGGCCAGGCGGCTTGGGCATTGGCGATATGCGGCGCGGCCAGTAATGCCGGCATGGAGGCCAGCAGGGCGCGTTTGGTGATCATGTTAAACTTCTCCCGGGTTTTGTTGGTTCAGGTTTTCGGTGCCGGCGGAATGGCCTTTGCGGCCATCAGCGCGCGGCGAATTTCGGCTTCTGCCTTGTCCAATTCCACCGCCGCATCGGCGCGCTGCGCACGCGCCCGTTCGGCGATGGTGAGGCTATCTTCAATGGTTGCGACCAATAGCTGATTGGCCTGCTTCACCGCGGCCAGATCGAAAACGCCTCGTTCGATTTCATTCCGCGCTTCGGCATTGCCCTGGCGGAGCCGCTCGGCATTCGCGGTCAGCAATTGATTGGTCAGGTCATTCGCCTGCTTCAGCGTCTGCCCCGCATCACGCATGCGCTGAATGGCGAGTGCCTGCGCAAGCTGCTGGCGCCAAAGCGGCACGGTATTGGCGACTACGGATTGAATCTTGGCAGCCAGCGCCTTGTCATTTTCCTGGATCAGGCGAATGGAAGGCAAAGCCTGCATCGCCACCTGGCGTGTCAGGCGCAGATCGTGGATGCGCCGGTCAAGCTCATCGCGCGCCGCGCGCAAATCGCGCAGCTTCTGCGCCGCCAGCATATCGCCGCTGGTGGCCTTCGCTTCGGCATCCGGGATGGCCGTGCTGTCAGTATTGTTCAGCACCATCTCACCGGCCGCGATGTGATCGCCAAGGCCATGGAACCAATCAAGTGTGGCGCCATAAAGCCGTTCCAGCTTTTCGACATCTTCCAGAAGCCGCGTGCGATGCGCATCAAGCCTGTCGCCGATGGCTTCCACCTGATCCTTCAGCCCCTCATACCGGCTGATCACCTGCGCGGCCTCGGCCCCCGCCTTGTTGAAGATCCGCGCGAAGAAGCCAGGCTTTTCCGCAAGCCCTGAAACATCAAAGCCGCGCAGCGCACTCAGCAAGCTGCCAAGCGTCTGCCCGGCCTCCCCCGCTTCGCGGTTTTTCGCCCCTTCCAGCATGGCATCCGCCGCCGCCGAGGCGCGGGTTTGCGCTTCCTGCCCGAAGCGGAGCACCGCCGCAGGGTCGGTCACATCAAGCTGCGCGGCGAGGCGTTCAACCTCGGCCCGGCGGGATTCGGGAATGGTGACGATGTCGCTCATGAATAGCCTTCCTCGCGCAGCCTATCGGCCAGCACCTTGACTTGGATATCGAGTGCCGCGCTTTCCTCGGCGCGGAGATCTTCGCGTAAGCGCCGTGCCGCGGCTTCAAGATCACGCAGCAGCGCGCCAAGCGCGGCCGGCGGCGTCGCGCCCGCTTCAATCCGTGTGGCGATGCGTTCCAGCCCATCCAGATGCACGGCGAGGAAGCGCCGCGCGCGGGGAATTCGCTCAGGCCGGGCTTCCAGATCATCCAACACCTGACCAATGACCCGCGCCACCGGCAAAAGCCGCGCCTCATGGCCGCGCAAGGCAAGGGCTTGAATGCCCGCCAGCCTGATGCGCGCATCCGCAAGCGGGCCGGAAGGTGGCGGCGGAGGCGGCGCGGGCGGTGCGGCTTCCGGGATTTCAGCATAGAGCAATCTGGTGCCGCCCCAGGCGCCGAGGGCGAAAATCAGGCCAATGATCGGCCCTGCCCCGGCACCAAGCCCGGTGGCGAGGCCGGCGGCCACGCCCATCAGGATTGCGGCGCGCTTGGCGTCACCCCGCCTGCCGCGCTTCATCACGCGCGCGGCGATGAAGGGCAGGCCAATGCCGAGCAGGCAGCCAATCAGCGCTGTCTGGCGCATCGCGAAAAGATTGAAGAAAGCCGCCGGCAGCAGCGCGAGCCCCATCATGGGCAGCAGCCAAAGGCGCCAGAAGCTGTTCACAGCCCAAATACCGAGGCGACCGCGCGCCAAAGCGCCAGCAAGCCGGCCAGCGCCATGGTGCCGCCCAGCAGCATGAAACCAAGCGAGCGCTTGATGCCAAGCGGCAGGTTCGGGGTTGGGGGCGCCGGCAGGGGCGCGTTGCGGTTTTGGCTCACGCGGCGTTACATCGCCTTTGTGCCGCGCCCTATCAAGACCGGCCAAGGGGGAAGTTACGCCATGGAACAAATCGCCATCATTGGGACTGGGCTGATTGGCCGCGCCTGGGCCATGGTTTTCGCCCGCGCCGGCCACAACGTGCGGATTTGGGACCCGGTGGCGGGGGTGTCCGAGGCCGCCCTCGGCCTGATTGGGCAAAGCCTTCAGGATTTGGCCGAGGCAGGGCTGATTACCGAAACACCCGCCGTGATCGCCGCGCGCATCAGCGCTGCACCCAGCATGGAAGATTGTGTCGCGGGGGCGATGCATGTGCAGGAAAACGGGCCGGAACGGGTGGAGCCGAAGCGCGAGCTTTTCGCGCGGCTTGATGCGCTATGTGGGCCGGATGTGGTGCTGGCATCTTCAACCTCCGGCATACCTGCCAGCGCCTTTACCGAGGAGCTTGCCGGCCGCGCGCGCTGCCTGGTCGCGCATCCGGTGAACCCGCCCTATTTGGTGCCGCTGGTGGAATTGGTGGGCGCACCCTGGACTGCGCCTGAAGTTGTCGCACGCACAAGGGCATTGATGGCGCGTGTTGGGCAAGTTCCAGTCACGGCCATGAAGGAAACGCGCGGCTTCGTGCTGAACCGGCTGCAAGCGGCGCTGGTGGCAGAAGCCTTCCGGCTGGTGCGTGACGGCGTGATGAGTGTGGAAGATGTTGATGCCTGCGTGAAGGATGGGCTTGGGCTCCGCTGGTCCTTCATGGGGCCGTTTGAGACGATTGATCTGAACGCGCCGGGCGGTGTTGCGGATTATGCCGCACGCTTTGGCGGGCTGATGGGCGGGATTACGGAAGAACAGACGCCGTTTCTGTATGATGCGGAAACGGTTGCGCGCGTGACGGCGGAACGCCGCGCGGCGCTGCCCTTGGAGAAGATTGGGGAACGTTCAGCCT
>JBIIIE010000176.1:0-6152 GCA_044235135.1 Roseomonas sp.
CGTGAGGGTGGTGCCAAGGGCGCCACACCGGGCGGGCGTTGGCCCCTTTCGCGCACGCCGGGCAGGGTTCGGATTGATGGCGGCAGGCGATCAGGGATGCGGAGTTCCGCGCGCCGCACCAGAAGCTTGCCAGAAAGCCGGCTGTCGCCGAGTGCCTCGCCAGCCAAGGTCAGCGCACCATCCAAGGTCGCATTGCCCAGATCGGAATTCACCGGGCGCGCGGCATTGGCATTCAGGCGCACTTCATAAGGCAAACGCGGCTTGCCAAGATCAATCATCCCGGAACCGCCGAGGCTCCCCCCGCCCGCCGTGCGCGCGGCAAAGCGCGTCAGGTTGAAGCGCCGATCATCCGCGGTGATGGCGGCGGTGATCTCATTCAACGTCACGCCATGCTGCAAATCGCGAAAACTGCCATTGGCGATAGAGGCATCACCGCCCAGGCGCGGCGCGGCCAGGCTGCCTTCCAGGCGGAGATTGAGATTGGCAATGCCGGTCACGCGCTGCGCCCCGGCAGCAAGCAAGGGCTGCACCAGGCTTGCCAGATCAAGCCGCCCGGTGATGCTGCCGGAAAGTGCCGCGTCAGGCGCAAGCCCTGCCAGCCGCGCCGTGGCGGCCAACCGCACCGCATTCCCGCCAGTGACCGAGGCACGCGCTTCCGCCCCCGCTGCCGTGCCATTGGCGGTCACGGCAAGGCGCAAGGGCGGCAGTCCACGCGCGGCGGGCATAGCGCTGGTGATGGCAGGGCTTTCCAATTTGATGTCAAAGCGCGGTTCATCCGCCGTGCCATTCACCCGCGCCTCACCGGTGAGGGTGCCGGCCAATTTCGCTTCCGGTGCCAGCAAGGCGGCGAAGGGTGCTATGGGAAGGGCTGAGAGTGCTGCCTTCAGCGATGTTTCCGCCTCACTCCAGAACCCTTCCAGCCTGAGCCGACCACCACGATTGCTGGTGATATTCGTCTCCGCGATATTGATGCGCCCATCAGCCGAGATTTCGATGCGCGCCGGCGCGGCAAGCTTCACCTGCTCCGCGCCATAAGCGAGCGATAGATTTGGCAACGTGATCACACGTGCCTCATCGGCAAGGCTGAGGGCGGCTTCGCCCGCAAGCGCTGCTTCGCCATGGCGCGCGGTGAAGCTGGCGCTGGCATCATCCAGCCCACCGGCAAGTTCGACGCGCAAGGCAAGGGCGCGCCCATCCAGGGTGAGTTCGGGTGCGTCCAGCTTGGCCGTGACCTGCTGCGCACCATCCGCTGCGCGCCCTTCGGCTTCCAGCGACAGCCTGCCGGTGATGTTCTGGCCGATCATATCGCCAAAGGGCGCCAGATCGGGAATGGCAAGTGACAGCGCGCCATCGAAAAGCGGCTTTTGCACATCAAGCAAACCGCGCCCCGAAAGCCGCGCCGCACCAAACGCCGCTTCAAGCTGATTGATCCTGAGCGCGCTTCCTTCCGGCACGCCGGAAAGTGTCAGCGTCAGCGGCAAGCCAGCATAAATCGCCTCAAGCCGTGCCTCGGCGCGCGGGCGCGACAGGGGCGTTTCCAGGACCAGGTCAAGGCTTGGCGCGGCAAGCACCTCAGCGCCACGCGTGATGCTTTCACCCTGCGCTTTCAGGGTGATGGAAGGATCATCCCGCGCGCCATGCAGATGGCCTTCCGCGGTCAAGGCGCCGACCATGTCCGGCACCAGCGACGCAAGATCGCCAAGGCGCAAACCGAAGCGAAGATCAAGGCTTTCGCCGACATCACCCGAAGCGGTGAGTTCATTGCCAGCGCCGATCAGCCTCAGGCTTTCAATGCGCGTCGGGGCGCGTGCTTGCAGGCTCAGGCGTGGGGAGGCGCCAAGCGCGGCGCCCAATTCCGCGATGCTGCTGGAAAAACCTTGCATTTCGGCATCCAGCGCCACCTGCGGCGCCGTCAGCCTGCCATCCAGCCGAAATCGCGCGCTGGCCGCTTCCCAGGCGATCTGCTCCGGCACATGGGCGGCGAGCATTCCGCTTGCCCCAAGCGTGATGTTGCCGTGCAGCGCCGCTTCCTCGCGCTTCGGATCAAGCCTGCCGGCAAGCGTCACTTCGCCAAGCGGCGCCTTCGCCGCCACATCACGGAGCGTGATGATGCCAGCGCCATCGCGTGCCGCATCCAAGGCGAAATCCAGCCGGGCCAGCGCTTCTGCAAGGGATGCGGGCAGCAAGGGCGCTGCGGCGATATGGCCCGCAAGCCGCGCAAACCCTGCGCCGCGCGCATCGGCGCCGATGGTGCCGGAAAGCGCTGCCGCTGCCGCGCTGCCAAGCCGTGCCTCAGCGCTCAACGCCGCGCCGCTGGCCGGGCCTTCCAGGCGCAAGGTCACGCTGGCGGGTTCTGACGCCGCCCCAAGTGCGGCGGCGATCACCCCGCCTGGCGGTTCTGCCAGATCAAGTCGCGCGAAAAGCCGATCCGCGCCGGGGGAAAGGTCCAGTTCAAGCCGGGCTTCCCCCGGCGCATCAAGCCGCGTCAGCGCAACATCACCCGAAAGCCGCGCCGCCTTCAGCGCTGCCTTGCCTTCAAGTGCCGCGCGAAAGCCCTGGCCGAAAACGCCCTCGGCCACGGTGATTTCCGCAATTGCCATGCGGTCAAGGCGAATACCGATGGGCAGATGGGGCAGGGAGGGCAATAGCGGGCCATCGCGCGGCTCATTCGCCTCAGAAGCGGGAAGGCGTGATAGGGTGATGCGCTCCGCCGTCACGGCCTGCAGATGCGCTTCGCGCTGCCAGAGCGCTTGCAGATCAACGGTGATACGCGGTGCCGTGACCTCAAGCCAAATGCTGCCCTCATCGGCGAGGGTGATGCGCGTGGCGCGCAGCTCTCGCGGCAGCGTCACCGCAAGCCCTTCAATCACCAGCCCCGGCACAAGACGCTGCGCAAGCCCCGCCAACGCCGCCGCGCCATTCCCCCATTGCACCCAGGCCAGCACGCCGCCCAGAACCGCCGCAATCACAAGCGGGATCGCCAAAACCAGGATCAGCAGGCGGCGCAGATGGCGCATGTCAAAAAGCCTGCCCGAAGCCGATATAGATGGCAAAGGATGGATCATCCTTCTGCCGATCCAAAGGCACGCCGACATCAAAGCGCAGCGGCCCGATGGCGGTCAGATAACGTATCCCAAGCCCGGTGCCGGCACGCAGCCGGCTGAAATCCGGCTTGGCTTCTTCCCCGACCGAGCCCGCATCCAGAAACGCAGCCATGCCCCAGTTTTGCGAAAGCCTCTGGCGCCATTCGACGCTGCCTTCCACCAGGCTCGCCCCGCCCAGCGGCCGATTGGCGGCATCGCGCGGCCCGATGGATTGATAGGTATAGCCGCGCACGGAACCGCCACCGCCGGCATAGAAGCGCTTGTCCAAGGTGATCTCATCCCGATCCGCCCCCGGTGCGCTGCCAAGTGCGGCGCGCAGCGCCAAGACACTGTCGCCATTGCCCAGAATGTCGAAATAGCTTGTGCCAATCGCCAGAATCCGCGTGAAGCTATTGGCATCCATCGCTGAATAGTAGGGGGTCGCATTGAGGGTGAAGCGCTGGCCCCGGCGCGGGTCAAGCGGGTTGGTCGTATTGTCGTAGCGAAAAATCCCCGTCAGCCCGAAAAGCCGAAAGGCTTCCATATCGCCATCGCGGCCAATGCGCCCTTCTTCATAATTCGGCCCCGCCGCGACCGCCATGGTATCCGAAAGCCGATGTTCCAGGATGAAGGAAGCCAAGGCAGCATCACGATCATAGGCGCGCAGCCTTTCGCGCACCGCACCGATTTGCGCGGTGCTTTGCAAATCGCGCCCCAGAAATTCCGGCGTGCGCAGCGTGGCAAAGGTGCGGTAGGTGGCGTTCTCAATCCCGGTTTCGCCAATCCGCGCAATCTCACCTTCCAGGCGGAGCCTTTCAGCACCACCGAACATATTGCGATCTTCCCAATAGGCGCTGGCGGTCAGGCCGTAATTCGTCTCGAAGCCGAAGCGGCCGCCAACGACATGGCGCGGGCGTTCCTGCACCTGGAAATGCACCGGCAGGCGTCCGGACGGGTCCAAAGCCTTGCCTTCCTCGGCCCGCACAAAGCCGAAAACGCCAAGCCCCATCAGGGCGCGGCGGGCGCGTTCCAGCCTTTCGGGCGAATAGGGCTGGCCTTCCAGCCGCCGCGCCGCCAGCCTTTCCAAGAGCGCGGGATTGGTGCGCGTGGTGCCCGCGATACTTGGCCGCGCGAAATCCGCCAGCGGCCCAGGCGCGATGCGCCAGGTGATATCCATGGTCTTGGTGTCGTGATCCACCACGGCTTCTCGCGCCACAATACTCGCCAAGGGGTAGCCAGCGCGGCGGAGTTCGCGCAGCAGCGCTTCCTCGGCAGCCAGGATATCCGCCGGGCGGGCGGGGTCCCCTTCGGCCAGGCGAAGCTCGGCGGCGGCCTGTTCCAGCAGCACATCCTGTGCGGCGGGTTCGGCGCGCAGCAGGATTTCGCCGATTTTATAACGCGGGCCGGGGGTAAGGATGATGGCGACCGGCAAGGGATTGGCCGGATCGGCCTCGGGCGGGGCGGCACCGCGCTGGTTGACATCTTCCCCGGCGATTTCAATCCGCGCTGCGCCGCCCCAAAAGCCCTCGGCGCGGAGCGCTTCGGTCAGGCGCGGCAGATCGGCTCGTGCGCGCGCCAGCAGCCCATAGCCATCGGTTGGCGCGGTTTCGGCGAGTTTTATCAATTGCGAAACGGCCCCTATGGCAGAAACCAACGCCCGGTCTTCATCCGGGGTGATCTCCACGCGATAGGGGATGGCCGCCGGTTCTTGCGCTGGCAGCGGGTTGGACCAGAGCAGGAAGGTGCATAGAAGCAACCAAGGCAACCACCTATGGTTGGTGGCGGCCCTGGCCGGGGAAGGGTAGGAAGGACGAATCATGACCGATGAATTTCACGCTACCCTAACTTCCTGGCGACGGCACCTGCATGCCCATCCCGGCCTGACGCTCCATGAAGGCCCCACCGCGGCCTTTGTGGTGGAAAAGCTGCGGGAGATGGGGGTCACTGAGATTGCCGAGCATGTTGGCGGCCATGGCGTGGTCGCAACAATCCGTCGCGCCGGGGGCAATCGTTCGGTTGGGCTGCGCGGCGACATGGATGCGCTGCCCATTCAGGAACAGGCGGATGATCTGCCCTGGAAATCCACCATCCCCGGCGTGATGCATGCCTGCGGGCATGATGGCCATACCACGGCGCTTCTGGGTGCCGCGCGCATGCTGCTGGATGACAAAGGCTGGACCGGCACGGTGCATCTGGTGTTCCAGCCGGCGGAAGAAGGCGGCGGTGGTGCGCGGGCGATGATTGCCGATGGGCTGTTCTCGCGCTTTCCGATGGACCGGATTTTCGGCTGGCATAATTGGCCCGGCCTCGCCGCCGGCACCATTGCCATTCATGACCGCGCGGTGATGGCCGCCGGGGCACGGATTGAGCTGATTTTCGACGGCCATGCCGGCCATGCCGCCCTGCCGCATCTGACGCGCGACCCCTTGCTTGCCGCGGGCCATGCGATTGTCGCGGCGCAATCCATCATCGCGCGCAGCGTGGACCCGCTGATGGGCGGCGTGGTCAGCCTGACCGTGATCGAGGGCGGGGAGGCGCAGAATCAAATCCCGAGCCGTGTCACCATCAAGGGCACCATGCGCTGGCTCTATGACGAAGCCGGCGATGCCATCAGGGAAGGCTTGCAGCGCATTACTGATGGTGTCGCGGCAACCTGCGGTGTGAAGGGCACGCTGATCATCAGCCCCGGCCTTGGCGTGACGGCGAATTCCCCGGCGGAGCGTGATTTGGCCGCAGCGGCGGCGGCGAGCGTGACCGAAACCCGCCGCGACATGCGCCCCGCCATGACGGGCGAGGATTTCGCCTGGTTCCTCAAGGAAGTGCCGGGCGCTTTCGTGTGGATCGGCAATGGTCCCGCCGAGGAAGGGCGCGATTTGCACAATGCGCGCTATGATTTCAACGACGCGATTTTGCCTGTCGCGTCGAAGTTTTTGACCGAAGTGGCGAAGCGGGCGCTGCTGAGCGATCCAGTATGATGGATCGCTCCGCAGATCTATGTTGAGCGGCTGATTCACCGCGCCGGCTTCGCCTCTGCGGATCAGGCGCTTGCTGAGGCTTAGCCCCAGCGGT
>JBIIIE010000177.1:0-6079 GCA_044235135.1 Roseomonas sp.
TTGCGCGGCTTCCGCAGCGGCCAGCACCGCCGCGTCATCGGCATCTGGCCGCGCGAGGCGAATATTCTCCCGCAATGTCGCGCGAAACAGATGCGCGCGCTGCCCGACATAGGATGACAAGCGCCGCAATTCGGATGGCTTCAGCAGCGTGGCGTCTCGGCCATTGATGGCAACGCGCCCCGCATCGGGCCGCGCGAAGCCCATCAGGATACGCAGCGCTGAGGTTTTGCCCGCGCCCGAGGCGCCGGTCAGCAATAGCGTCTCACCGGCCAGGACGCGGAAGGAAAGCCCATCCAAGGCGGGCGGGCGCGATGGATCATAGGAAAGCCGCACATCCTGAAAGGTGATGGTGACCTTTGGCGGGACTTCTTCCAGCAACAGCCCGGTTTCTTCCGGTTGTTCCAGCAAGGGGGCGAGGTCCGCCGCCGCCCCCCGCGCGCCAAGCTGTTCATGATAGGCGGCGGCAAAGGATCGCAGCGGCAGGAAAAATACCGGCACCAGCAGCACGACGAAAAACGCTGTCACCGGGTCAGGATGCGCGCCGGTCAGCACCGCGCCATGGCGAATCGCAAGGCACGCCAGCGCGGCGGCGGCGATCAATTCCATCGCGCCCGAGGATATGAAGGCAACGCGAAGCACGCGCATGGTGCGCTGGCGCAATTCCTCGGCTGCCGCCGCAAGCCTTTGGGTTTCTGCGCGCTGCTGGTTGAACAACACCAGCACGGGCAGGCCGCGCATCCGATCCAGAAAGCGCCCGGAAAGCCGTTGCAGGGCGGCGAATTGCCGACGGCTGGCTTGCGCGGCGCCGATGCCCGAAGCCGCCTGCGCCACCGGCACCATCAGGCCCGCAACCAGCAGGATCAGCCCGCTCACGGGGTCAAACAGCGCGGCACTACCGGCAATCAGCAAAGGCGCCAGAACAGCGAGAATCGCGGCCGGCATCCAGCGTGCGAAATAGCCTTCCATGGCTTCGACACGTTCCACCACCAGCGCGCTTTTTTCGCCTACCGGGCGCTGATCGGCGGGGCCATGGGCCAGTAATCGCGCAAAGATGCGCGCACGCAGGCTGGCTTTCGCTTCTTCCCCGGCGGCGGTCTGGGCGCGTTCCTGCGCGATGCCAAGCGCTGCCATGATCAGCGCCAGCGCGCCGGCGCCGATGAAATCCGCCCAGGAAGCTGGCGTGCCCGCCAAAAGCGCGGCGAGCAGGCGGGCGATCAGCAGCGCTTGCGCAACACTCGCCAACGCAAGCGCAAGGCCGAGCAGCACCGGCCCGTAAAGCCGCCCCCGCAATGTCTTTGCCTCCCGCGCCAGAAGCGCGGCGGCGGCAGCCCCCTCCCGTTTATGCTCCGAAGCCATGACAGCCAGACTAGACCGGTTTGGCTGACAGATACAGCCGAAACCAGCGCCTTATCGCCAGGGTTCCACCAGAATTTTGGCATGGGTTTCGGGATTGGCGAGGTCCTGGAAGGCTTGCCCGACCTCGGCCAGACCTATCCGCCCCGTGATCAGGGGCCGCACATCCAGCCGCCCTGCGCCGATATGGCCAAGGGTGGCCGCGAATTCCTGCGCGTTATAGGCAAGGACGAATTGCAGCGACAATTGCTTGACGATACCGAAATAGGGTTCGATTTCATCGGGCTGCATGCAAACGCCGACCACCACAATGCGCGCGCCAGCGGGTGCGCCTTCCATCATCGCCGTCATCACGCCAGGGACGCCGACACATTCAAACAACACGGCGGGGCGGCGCTTGGGGCCAAGGCCGAAAAGCGCGGCATAGCGGCTGGCATCATAGCCATCCGGCGTGATGGCGCGTTCCAAAGCTTGGTAGGGCGATTCAACCGCAGGGTCCACCACGATATCCGCGCCCATTTTCTTGGCGAGCGCCCTTCGTCCTGCCGAGAAATCCGCCGCAATGATCGGCGCATGGCCATGCAGCTTGAGTGCGGCGATGGTGGCAAGCCCGATCGGGCCGCAACCAATCACCAGCGGCACCTCGGCATTATTCACCCCGAAATGTTCCACCGCATGAATGCCAACCGCCATGGGCTCCGTCAGCGCCGCGTGGTCGGGTTCCATCCCCGCAGGCAGGGGCAGCAGCATGCGTTCCGCGAGTGGCATGTATTCCGCGAAACCGCCGGCCATGTCGGGATTATAGCCAAGGCCAATGACTGTATTGCCGGCGAGGGTGAGCGGCATGGAAGTGACCAATTGGCCAGGTTTGAATTTGCCTTCGGTGCCTGGGCCATTTGCCACAACCTCCCCGACAAATTCATGGCCGAAGACCACATCGCGTTCCGTATCCATGGTCCAGCGCCCCCCAGTGCGGTGCGCGAGGGAGACGAAGTCCTTGGTGAAGCGTGCGGCGTGCAAATCCGTGCCACAAATGCCGCAGGATTTCGTGCGCACCAGCACCTGGCCGGGTTGGGGTTGCGGGTCCGGCACATCGCCGAGCACAAAATTGCCTTTGCGGAAAATCGCGGCGCGCATGGAGGTTCCTTCCCGTGGTTATGGCGGGGTTATGCCCCGCCTTTCGTGCAGGATGGCGCAGGCGCGCCCGGAAAATCAATGCCTATTCCGCGGCGCTCGCTGGCCGCCAATCGCCAATGGTGGATTTCGCCAGGCCCAGATGGTCGCGCAATGTCGTCCCGGCATATTCCTTGCGGAACAGGCCACGGCGCTGCAATTCCGGCACCACATGCGTCACGAAATCGCGGTAGCCATCTGGCACATAGGTCGCGGCCACCACAAAGCCATCGCAGGCGGGCGTGGTGAACCATTCTTCCATCTTATCGGCGATCTCCTTGGGGCCGCCGACCATATTCATATTGGGCCGGCCCCTGCCGCTGCCGGTGATGAATTCCCGCACCGTCGGGTTTTTCTTGCCGGTATTGCGAACAACGCGGTCACGAATGGCTTGCAGCCCCTGCATGCTGGACATTTCTTCATCGCTGAAGGCCTCATCCATGCCCTTGGTGGCGAAATCGAAATTCAAAGCCTCCGACAGCAAGGAAAGCGCATCAATCTCCAGCGGCAGGCTCGCGATCAGCGCCGCCTTGTCTTCCGCTTCCGCCTTGGTGGCGGCGCAGATGGGGGAAATCAAAGTCGCCACCTTCACATGATCCGGATTGCGCCCGGCATCCGCGATCATCTGCTTGAATTCGGCATATTCCTTCGCGCCGCTGGCAACATCATGATAGGCGACAAAGACAAGCTCAGCCCACCGCGCGGAAAAACGCTTGCCGCGCCCGCTACTGCCGGCCTGGATCACCACCGGGCGGCCTTGCGGGCTGCGCGGCACGGTGAAGGGCCCGCGCGATTTCAGGAATTGCCCGCGATAATCCAGCCGCCGCACCTTATTGCCATCGGCGAAGCGGCCCGATTTCTTGTCCACAACCAGTGCATCCGGGTCCCAGGCATCCCAATGGCCCAGCACGATTTCGACGAATTCATCAGCGCGGTCATAGCGCCGGTCGTGTTCCATCATCTCATCATGGCCCATATTGGCCGCTTCGCCGTCATTCAGCGAAGTCACCACATTCCAGGCCGCGCGCCCCGCACTCATCAGATCCAGCGTCTGCATGGTGCGCGCGACATGGAAGGGCTCATAATAAGTGGTTGAGGCGGTGGAACCGAGGCCAAGCCGAGATGTCACCGCCGCCATCATCGTCAGCGTCACGATGGGATCGAGCTTCACGCAGCGAATGCCATGTTCCACCGTGTGGTGATGGTCATTGCCATAGCGATCGGGCATGGAAAGCCGATCATCAAAAAAGCCGAGGTCGAATTTGCCGGCTTCCAGGATGCGGGCGATTTCCTGGTAGAAATCGGCGGTTAGAAAATCCGTGCGTGAGAGCGGGTGCCGCCAGGAACTGGCGTAATTGGTGCAATTCTGCGCCTGCATGAAGCCGACAAGATGCATTTGCCGCATGGTCTGTTCCCGCCCTTTGAGGAGAACAGTTTTGCACCTTGGCGGAAAGCGTCAACCGGCGCGCGTCTGATCGGCGGAGGCGGCATCGCCGGAGCCGTGAATCAGCCGCGCACAATACGCTCAACCCAGGGCGGCGACTCCCGGCAATTCCTTGCCCTCCAGCCATTCCAGAAAGGCGCCGCCGGCGGTCGAGACATAGCTCATGCGTTCCAGCACAGCGGCATGGCGCAAAGCCGCCACCGTATCCCCACCGCCCGCGATGGATTTCAGCGCGCCGGATTGCGTCAGCGCCGCCACGGTTTGCGCCGCCGCCACCGTTGCCGCATCGAAGGGGGCGGTCTCGAAGGCGCCGAGCGGGCCATTCCAGACCAGGGTTGAAGCAGAACGCAGCCGCGCTTCAAGGGCGGCCACGCTTTGGGGACCGACATCCAGCGCCATCATGTTGGCCGGCACGCCGTCCACGCCAACGGTCCGGGTGGGCGGATTGGCGCGGAATTCCTCCGCCACCACCAGATCAACCGGCAGCAGGATGTCGCATTTCGCCGCCTTGGCCTGTTCCATGATCTGGCGCGCCGTTTCGTGCATTTCGGCTTCCTGCAGGGATTTGCCCATGCCATGGCCTTGCGCGGCGAGGAAAGTATTGGCCATGGCGCCGCCAATCACCAACACATCCACCTTGCTGCAGAGATTGCCGAGCAATTCAAGCTTGGTCGAAACCTTGGCACCCCCCACAATCGCCACCACAGGCCGCGCCGGATTGCCGAGCGCCGCATCCAAAGCCTTCAATTCCGCTTCCATCAACCGCCCGGCATAGGCCGGTAGCAGACGCGCGACACCTTCCGTGCTGGCATGGGCGCGATGGGCGGCGGAGAACGCATCATTCACAAAAGCATCGCCAAGCTTGGCGAGTGCGGCCGCCATGGCGGGGTCATTCTTTTCCTCGCCGGCATGAAAGCGCGTATTTTCCAACAACAAAACGCCCCCATCGGCCAAAGCCGCCACAGCCGCTTCCGCTTCTGCGCCCACACAATCATCGCACCAGGCGACAGGACGGCTCAGCGCCGCCGCCAGCGCTTCCTGCATGGGCTTCAAGGACATTTCCGGCACGCGCTTGCCCTTGGGCCGATCAAAATGGCTCAGCACCACCACGCGGGCGCCTTTATGTGCCAATTCGGCGATGGTGGGGCACAGGCGTTCGATGCGGGTGCGATCCGTGATGCGGCCATCCTTGACCGGCACGTTCAGATCAGCGCGCAGCAATACGCGCTGACCCTTGGCGGGAAGCGCATCAATCGTCTTGAAAGCCATGACGGGACCTCGGGAACCAGGAAGGGCGGCGCGCGTCACGCCGCCCCGAAGAATAAACTCAAAGGGAACCGAACAACGCCGCAGTATCGCTCATGCGGTTCGAAAAACCCCATTCATTGTCATACCAGGACAGCACGCGCACCAGGCCGCCATCCACCACCTGTGTCTGCGTCGCATCAAAGGTGGAAGACGCCGGATTGTGGTTGAAATCAATGCTGACCAGCGGTTCGGTATTATAGCCAAGAATGCCCTTCAATTCGCCTTCAGCCGCCGCCTTCATCGCGGCATTCACAGCCTCCTTCGTGACACCTTCCTTGGCGGGCACGAAATCGAGCGAGACGAGCGAGACATTGGGGGTCGGGATGCGAATGGCCGTGCCATCCAGCTTGCCCTTCAATTCCGGCATCACCAGGCCCACGGCCTTGGCCGCGCCAGTGGAAGTCGGGATCGCGGAAACCGCCGCCGCACGGGCGCGGTGCAAATCCTTGTGCAGCGTATCAACCGTGTTCTGATCGCCCGTATAGGCGTGGATCGTCACCATATAGCCGCGCAGAATGCCGAAATTCTCATGCAGCACCTTGGCCACGGGTGCGAGGCAATTCGTGGTGCAGGACGCGTTTGAGATCACCGTCATGTCCTTGGTCAGCGTCTTGTGATTGACGCCATAGACGATGGTCGCATCCGCATTATCGCCGGGGGCGGAGATCACCACCTTGCGCGCACCTGCGGTGATCAGCGCGGAAGCCTTTTCCTTGCTGGTGAAAATGCCGGTGCATTCCATGGCGACATCAACGCCCTGGAAGGGCACCTTGGTCGGGTCACGCTCGGCGCTGACGATGA
>JBIIIE010000008.1:0-20226 GCA_044235135.1 Roseomonas sp.
CCACACGGTCCGGCCACCGTGAACCGGGCGCGCAGACTCTTACGGTCCGCGCCCGGTTCCGTCGGTGGCCTATGTCAGGTGATTACCGTAGGGGGACAGAACACACCCTTTATTCGGCGGAGAGCGGCGGCAAGTGAATGAGGCTTGCTCACAGCCCATCCTCTACCGGGATCACTTTGACTACGTTTGTCTCTTGGGTACACGCTACAGCTCTCCCCCCGGCGCATGCGGATCCAACACCGCATCCGGCAAGGCCATGAACCGCGCGCCGTAAGTCCACACCAGCGCACATTCCACAACCCGCCCCGGAAAGGCAGCGCGCAGCAGCGCGCGATAGGCCGCCATTTGTCGCAAATAAAGCGGCGCCACATCCGCCACCTGTTCCGGCGGCGGGCGATTGGTCTTGTAATCCAGCACCAGCACGCGGCCCGCTTCAATCTTCAACCGGTCCACCTGCCCCGAAATCAGCCGGCCATTCACCTCACCCGCCAGGGGCGCTTCCGCAAGGCTGCCCGCGCCAAGGGCCTCGCGCATCCAGCCTTGCCGCAGCAGGTCCACAACCTCCTGCAAGGTCGCTTCCTGTTCGGCGCGCGAAAGCCCCGGCGCGCGGCGCGCGAGGAAACGGCGCGAGAGTTCTTCCCACCCTGCCTCAGGATGTTCGGGCAGGCTTTGCAATAGCGCATGCACCAATCGCCCGCGCCGGAAGCGGAGCCCCAGCGGGTCTTGTGCCGGGCGCGGCGCGGCTGCGGGGGTTTCCTGCTCCCCCGGCAGGGCAGAAGGGGCCAGGCTGCCGGCAGGCTCTTCCTCGGCCAGTTTTTGCCAGGCCCAGGCGGGCGGGCGCGCCTCAGCGGCACCAGCGCGCATGGGGTCTTCCAGCCGGGGCGGCGCGGTTTGCGGCGCGCTCAGGCTGAGCAGTTTCGGTTCTACCCCGAAACCATCAGCGGCAGCGCCAAAAGCGGCGGGATCAAAGCCGGATGCCTCATGCCCCGCAAGCCTGGCAAATCCTTGCGCCACCAGATCATACCAGCAGCCTGCGGGCAGCTTCTGCGCGCCATTCCAGCCGCAAATGATCAGCCGATCTTCCGCGCGCGTCAGCGCAACATAGAGCAGCCGGTGTTCTTCCTCAGCATCGCGTGCCTGATCCGCCTGGCGTTGCGCGGCCAATGCGGGCGCCTCAAAACCCTTGATCTGCGGTGCCCAAACCGGCAGGGGGGCGCCGCCATCTTCAAACCAGCGCAGCGTTGTGCGGTCCTGCGCTTTTCTTGTGGTATCGGGCAGAATGACAATCGGCGCCTGCAAGCCCTTGGCGCCATGCACCGTCATGATGCGCACCACATCGCCGGCGGCTTCCGCTTCGCGCTTGATCTCCGCACCACCTTGCCGGAGCCAATGCACAAAGCCCTGCAAGGATGGCGGGTTGAGCTTTTCATGTTCCAAAGCGGCATTGAGCAATTCATCCAAGGGATCGCCCGCATCCGGCCCAAGCCGCGCCAGCATGCGCGCACGCCCCGCGCGGGGATCAAGCGGGCCGGGCGCGCCCAGCACATCAGCGAACAAGCCATAGGGCGTGATGAAATCAAGCTGAGCTGCCTGCGCCGCCAACCAATCCGCAACGCGCCCAAGCGCCGAGGCACTGCCGCGATGGCCCATCAGCACCGCATGCAGCGAAGATTTGTCGCGCCCATGCGCCAGTTCAAACAGCGCATCCTCATCAAGGCCGATCAGCGGGGATTTCAACAGCGCGGCAAGGTTCAAATCATCATCCGGGAGCAACAACCAGCCAGCGAGCGCCAGCATATCCTGCACCGCCAATTCATCCGCCAGGATCATGCGGTCAATGCCGCCAACCGGGATGGAAAGCTTTTTCAATTCGCGCACGAGTGCAGCGGCAAAACCGCCACGCTTGCGCGCACGCAGCAGCACCAGAATATCACCGGGGCGAATGGGCCTGCCATCCGGTTGCGTATCCTCCCTGCCCTTTTCGACGCGCGCGGGAAGGGTTTCCTGTTCGATCATGCGCTTGATGCGTTGCGCCAGCGCCACCGCCAGCGCGGGCGCTGCCCCTGCCGCCGCCACCGCCTGTTCGGGTGGCGCCCAATCGGGCGGCGGTTCTGCCTGATCCACTTGCAGGATGGGCCAAAGCTCCACGGTGCCGGCATGGCCCGCGCGATCCACGCGATGTTCCAGTTTTTTGTCAGCCGCAACACCATTACGCGCCGGCGCATCGGCGAACACCGCATCCACCAGCGCCAGTACCGGTTGGGTGGACCGGAAGGAAACATCGAGCGGCACGGCGCGAAATTCTTCGCCGGAAGCATTCACGATGTTCTCGTAATGGGATTTCTCCCGCACGAAACCCTCGGCATCCGCGCCCTGGAAGGCATAGATGGATTGCTTCTGATCGCCGACGGCGAAGATGCTGCGCTGGTCTTCCCGCGCGCCGAGGCCGGCGAAAAACTCCGCCGATAAGGCGCGCACAATGTCCCATTGTTCCCGGTTGGAATCCTGCGCCTCATCCAGCAGGATGTGATCCAAGCCATCATCCAGCTTATACATGACCCAGGTGCTGCCGGGATTATCCAGCAATTTGCGCGCGCCCGCGATCAGATCATCGTAATCAAGCAAGCCGGCATTTTCCTTCGCCGCCTGATAACGCCGCAGCACCGGCGCGCCGATGGCGAAAAGCGCCATGCTCGCGGCCAGCACACGTGCGGCGGCGTGATCCTGAATCAGTACCTGTACGCGCGCGGCTTCATCTTCCATCAATTGCTGGATTTCGGCTTGCCGTGGTGCCGGAATGGATTTCGTCGCGAAGGCTTTGCGAATGCTGCCCTCGGTTGTAAAAAAAACACGGCGCCAATCCGCATAGGCTTCCGCGCGAGCAGCGTGATCCAGCACCAGCCATGCTGCCATGGCGCTGGCCAGTTTTTGGTCATTGGTGCTGCCGCCTTTCAGCGTATCTGCTGCGCTCCGCAAGGCTGCCTCTTGATCCGGTGCGACGATTTCCGCCAAAATTTCTGCTACTTCGGAATGTCCTGGGGAAAGTCCAAGCTTGCGCATCAACGCCGCCCGCAGCCCTGCCATGCCTTGGCGTTTTTCCTCCGCGTCCAGGAATTTGCCGCTGGCACCGGCCATGGTGTTGATCACCTCGGCAAAGCGTGTTGGTGCCTGATACTTCGCCAATACCGCCAAGGCATCCGGCACAGCCCCGCCCACCAGCAGCGCATCCCGCTCCCGCGCCAGAAGCGCGCGGCCATCCCGTTCCTGCATCACCGCGAATTGCGGCGCGAGCCCCGCTTCCAGCGGAAAACCGCGCAGCAGGGATTGCGCGAAACCATGCAGGGTTGAAATCCGCATGCCGCCTGGCTGTTCCAAGACCTCGACAAACAGGCGCCGCGCTGCTGCCAGCCCCTCATGCCCCGGCGCGGCACCTGTCAGTTTCTGCAACAGCTTCACCAGCGTCGCATCATCCGCGACCGCCCATTCACCAAGCCTGAGCGCGAGGCGCGTTGCCATTTCCGCCGCCGCCGCCTTGGTGAAGGTCAGGCACAGGATGCGCCCCGGCGGCACTCCGGCCAGCAGTAACCGCAGCAACCTATCGGTCAGCAGCTTGGTTTTGCCGGAACCGGCCGAAGCCTCCACCCAGGCCGAGGCTTTGGGGTCAGCCGCACTTGCTTGCGCTGCTTCGGCGCGTTGGCGGGCCTCGCTCATTCGGCCTCCTCATCGCCAGAGGCCCATTCAGCCACCCGCCCCAGATGATCATAATCATCGCCAGCTGTGCCGCGCGCGGGGTGCGGGCGGCTTTCAAAGGGCGCGTCACCCAGCAACATGCGCTCCGCCAGCGCTGTAATCCTTTCGCGTGCCAGATCAGCGTAAAGCCTGCCATCTTTCGCGGCTGCGCCAAGATTTTCTTCTTCGCCCGGCTTTTCGCCACCACTCAATTTCCAATAGACCAGCAGGGCGGCCTTGGCGTCCGCGCTGATGGTCGGATAGCCGCCGGCTTCCAGAATCATCGCCTCCAAAGCCAATTGCGGCGCGGCACCTTCAACAACCTTTTTTTCTGTTGGCACCTGCCCGGTCTTGTAATCCAAAACGCGCCAGCCGCCGCCGGCCAATTCATCCAAGCGATCAGCTGTGGCGACAATCTCCACATCACCACCGGTAAGTTTCAGCGTAAGGCTACCCTTATGTTCCGTCAGGCAGCGCAGCAAGCCGTTATGTGCGCGGAGCTTTTCTTCCTCGGCGATCACGAATTCACCCATGCGCGTCATGCGCGGCCCCCAGAAAGCAAGGACACCGGGATGCACCGCTTCCTTCTTCAACGCTTCCGCACAGGCTTGATCCCACAAAGCCCGCGCTGCATCGGCACCTGGCCAGCCCGTGCCAAGCCCTGCCAGGAAAAACCGCATGGCGTGATGCACCAGCGTGCCATATTCGCGCGCGCCAATATCCGCATCCAGATCATCAAGCGCCTGCAGGCGCAGAATACGCTTGGCGTAAAAGGCATAGGGATCGGCGATCAATTGCGTCGCGTCCGAAACACTCAAACGGCGCGGACGCACAGCGACAGGCGGGCGCGGCGCCGGGCGGCCCCAGGGCTGCGGCGTGCCTTCCGGCGCATCCAAACCGGCAGCCCAGCGCGCGGCGTCACTGGCGGGGATTTTGATCTCGCCCTGGCCCTTCAGGAAGGTTTCAAGCCGCGTCAGCCAACGTGTTGGCACGCTGGGCGCACCGCCACGCTTGCGCGCGCTGGACAGCACCAATTCGCCAGCGTGGCTTGCGGCATGGAAGAAATCCGCCGCCACGCGACCAATGCGCGCTTCCGGCGCGGGCAGGCCGAAACGCGCGCGCATCGGGCGGCTCATCCAGGGGCCGGGTTCGGTTGCTTGCGGCCAGATGTTTTCTTCAAGCGCGCCCAGGATCACGCGATCAAAATGCTGCAAGCGCGCTTCCAAAAGGCCGAGGATCGCAATGCGCGGATGCGCCGCCGCATCGCGCCGCGCGCGAAAGGGTGGCGCGATGGGCCCCGCCAGCATGGCATCAAATGCCGCGGGCCATTCGGCGGGCTTGATCGGCGGCACTTCCACCAGCGCTTCGGCAAGCGCGGCCAAATGCCGCGCCAAAGACTCCCCTTCTTCACCCGCATAAAGCCTGAGGCCACCTGGCACATCCGGTGTCGCGGCAAGCGCTTCCGCCGCCGCAAGATGCAGCGCCAAAAGATCAGCAGGCGGGCGTGCCGGGCTTGGCGGCAATTCCGTGAAATCGCCAAGCGCCGAGTGCAAGGCATCCAGCAAGCCAAGCAAGGCGGTATCGCCTGGCGGCAAGGCGGCACGCAGCGCATCAAGCCCCGGCGCCGGGCGCGGCCCGCGCAGGCATTTCCTTTCCAGGGCGCGCACCGCATCAAGCCAGGCGCCGCGTTCCATGCCAGCGCTGCACAGCGGATGCTTCAAACCTGCCAGCAAGGGCGCCGGCGCGAAGCCATCCGCCACCATGCGCGCGATCAGCCGCAGAAACGCCGCCGCAGGCGCATCGGCCAGGGGCGCGCCGGCGCTGTCATCCGCGGTGATGCCATGGCGCGCGAGTTCTGCCGCCACACGCCGCGCCAAATCGCGATCCGGCGTGATCAAGGCGGCGCGCTTGCCGGGAACCTCCATCGCCTCGCGCAGCAATAGCGCAATGGCGGCAGCTTCCTGCTGCGCATCGGCGGCTTCAAGCCGGTTCATGCCGGCAAGTGCCGCCTGCCAGCGCGGCGCATCGCGTGCCGCCCAAATATCCAAACCCTCAGCGGGGCGAAGGCTTTGCGCCAGCATCACGGCGCGATCCGCAGGCGCGCCAAGGTGATCCGTGGCGGTCCAGGGGCGCGGCGCATTGGGGTCCACGCCAAGATCGGCAAGCAGTTTCAACTGCCCGGCAAAGGGATGGCTCGGCGCGCGACGAATGGCGTCACCCAGGCTTGGCGTGATGGGTTCGGCCATGCCTTGCAGCACCAGCGCGCCATTGGGCAGGTTCGCGATACAGCGGAGCAAAGCGGTGGCGGCGGGGATGGTGCCGCCCGCGCCAATGCCGGCGGCGATCAGCTTTTCGCGCGGCGGAGCCGCTTCCAGGGCGCGGCGTTGCGCAATCAGCGCGCGCACCCGCGCCAGGCCAAGATCCATCAGCCTTTGGTTGTGCAGCCAGCCATTCCAATCGCGCACCACGGCTTGCAACAGCTTCGTGGTGATTTGCCAATGCACGGCCAATTTATCCGGCACCAACCCATCCAGGCGCGCGAGCCAGCTTGCTGCGAAATCCGCCGGGTCTGCTGTTTCGATCAGGTCAAGATCGGCTTCTTCAAAGGCAATTTCATCAAAAAGTGTCGCAAGCTCTCCGGCCAAGAGCCAGGCTTGCTCAGCGCCCAGCGGCCCGCCGAAGCGGCGTGGAATGCCAAGCACAATGCGCGACAATACCGCCTGGCGCGTCAGCGGTGCCACCGCCGGTGGCAGATCAAGCAAGGCGGGCAACGCCAATTCATCCGCCTCTTCCACCGAAAGCCCGGGCAGGGCGCGCATGCGCGGCAGCAAAAGTGCGCGGCCACCTGCGGCGTTCAGAAAGGCTTCGCGCAAGGCACGCGCGGCGCGGCGCGTTGGCAGCAGCAGCGTATAGGATGCCAAAGCGGCAGGATCATCGCGCGGGGTTTGCGCGAGCAGCCCCTCGGCCAGCGCGGGCAGGAAGCGCTGATGTGCGGGGATGATGAAAACGCCCAAGGAGGCTGCCTCAGAACAAGGCGCGGGTCACGCCGCTGCGCAGCACGGCTTCGGCATGTTCCAGATCAGCGGGCGTGGACAAGTGAAACCACACGCCATCATGCACCAGCCCGTAAAGCCGCCCGGCTTCAATGGCGCGATTATAGAGTCTGTTCAGGCTGAAGCCGCCGCTTGGTGCGCCTTCAAACAGCGCCGGCGAGAGGATTTGCACACCCCCGAAAAGATAGGGCGAAACCTCGCCTTCTTCGGGGCGGCGCAAGACGCCCATCGGGTCCAGCATGAAATCCCCGCGCCCCACTTCGCCCGCGATTTGCGCCGTGCGGATCAGCAATAAAAGCCCATCCATGCGATCAGGATCGAAGGCCGCCGCCAGGCGCTTCAAAGCGGGGTGAGGCCCATCCAACCAAAACGCATCGCCATTCACGACCGCAAAGGGCGCATCGCCCAAATTGGGCAAGGCGCGCGCCACACCGCCGCCAGTCTCAAGCAAGGTTTCTTCCCGTTGCAGCGTGATGCGTGGTGCGCTGCGCGCGGCAACACAGGCCGCCACCTGATCCGCCAACCAATGCGCATTCACCACCGCATCGGCGATACCCGCATCCGTCAGCCGATCCAGCGCATGATCAAGCAGGCTCCGCCCGGCCAGGGGCAAAAGGGGTTTCGGCATGGCGTCCGAGAGCGGGCGCATCCTTGTGCCAAGGCCGGCGGCCAGAACCATGGCGCGGGTAAGGGTGATCATGCAGGCTCCTTCGCCGGATCGGGATTGCGGCGCAAGTGGCGCGGCAGGGCATCATCCAACCATAAACGCAGCGGCGCGGTGGCGGGATGTTCAAGCGCTTCGGCCAAAAGCCGCCAGCAGCGCGGCCCATGCACAAGATAATGGGGCTTATTGTCACGCCGCGCGAGCCGCACCCAAAGGGCGGCCACGCGCAAATGGCGCTGCGCGGCTGAGGCGGCCATGGCGGCGGAGAAATCCTCCCGCACCAGGCCGGGCCGCGCGGCGAAGTAGCTTTCAATCGCTGCATCGCGCGCGGCTGTCGCCACATCGCGCCGAGCATCTTGCACGAGTGAGACCAGATCGTAAGCTGGATGCCCCAGCCCAGCATCCTGGAAATCGAGCAAGCCCGTGCGCCGCGCGCCCACGCGCGCTTCAAGCCGCATCAGATTAGCCGGGAAGTAATCGCGATGCACAAAACCTTGCGTGCCGGCGAAGGGTGCCAGCATGGCGCGCAGCGCTGCATCAAGCCCGGCGCGCAGATCATCGCCAGGCGCTTGCCCCATCATCGCCGGCCACCACCAATCAAGGAAGGTCGCCGCTGTTGCCCGCGCCATGGCCGCCGCATCCCAGGCGGGCAGGCCGGGCGGCGGGGCTGCTTCATGCAGCGCGGCGAGGGTCTCAGCCGCCTCGGCATAAAGTGCAGGCGCGGGCGCGCCGGCATCCAGCAACGCGGCATGGGTGGCATCGCCGAAATCTTCCAGCAGCACCAGGCCGGCTTCGGGGTCGGCGGCGATGATCTCGGGCGCGGAAAGCCCCAGCCCCAGGATATGCCGGGCAATGGCGATGAAGGGGCGGGTATTTTCCGGCGGTGGTGCCTCCATCAGCAGCGCCGGGCGCGGCCCACCCTGCAAGCGCGTATAGCGCCGGGCGGAAGCGTCCGAGGGCAGCGGGTCCAGCCGCGCCGCGCCAAAACCCGCAGCTTGCAAGAAAGCGGCGGTCATGGGCGCAAGCCCTCAAGCCTGGTATCCCAACCGCTCAGCACCACATGGCGGGCTTCCTCCGCGGCGCCGGGGGTCAGGCGGATATGAAGCGCGTCAGGCGGCGCAAGCGGGCCCAGCCGTTCCGGCCATTCCACCAGCACAATCCCCTCCCGCGCTTCGTCCCAACCCAATTCCGCCAGGCCATCCGGGCCGGAAAGCCGGTAAAGGTCGAAATGATGCGCGGGGCCGGCGGGCAGGTCATAGCTCTGCACCAAAGTGAAGGTCGGGCTTGGCACTTCAAGCTTGGGGTCACTGGCCGCGGCACGCAGCAAGGCGCGGGCAAAGGCGCTTTTGCCGGCGCCAAGCGGGCCTTCCAGCAGAACCGCATCGCCCGGCCGCAGCAATGGCGCCAACCGCGCCGCGAGTGCTTCCGTCGCCGCCAGATCGGGCAGATCATAGGCAATTTCCATCGGCCCCTGATCCTTCCTTTCCGCTTCTCCAGGAAATGCTCTATCACGCCCCCCTGGATTCGGGGGAGAGCCCATGCCGGCCGAGATTGAAACCGATGTCGCGATTATTGGCGCGGGGCCTGTCGGGCTTTTCGCGGTGTTTGAATGCGGCATGCTGCGCATGAAATCCGTGGTGATTGACGCGCTGGAAGCGATTGGCGGGCAATGCACGGCGCTTTATCCCGAAAAGCCGATTTTCGACATTCCCGCCCATCCGCAAATCGCCGCCGCCGATCTGATCACGCAGCTTGAAGCCCAGGCCGCGCCCTTCGCGCCGCAATACCTGTTTGGCCGCCGTGTGGAGACACTCCGCCAGGAAGGCAGCGCTTTGGTTTTGGGCACTTCCGCCGGCGACACGATCCGCGCCAAGGCGGTGATCCTGGCCGCCGGCGCCGGCGCCTTCGGCCCCAATCGCCCGCCCTTGGCCGGGCTTCCGGGGTATGAGGCTTCGGGCGCGGTGCGCTACATGGTCGCGAAGCGGGAAGAATTTCGCGGCAAGCGCGTGGTGATTGCGGGTGGCGGCGATTCAGCGGTGGATTGGGCGCTTTCGCTCAAGGATATCGCGGCCAAGGTGGTGGTGGTGCATCGCCGCGCGAAATTCCGCGCCGCACCTGAAACCGCCGCGCAATTGGAAGCCGCCGCCGCGCGGGGAGAGGTTGAGATGGCCATCCCCTATCAGCTCCATGGCCTGAAGGGTGATGGCGCCAAGCTGGAAGCGGTGGCATTGGCAACACTGCAAGGCGAAACCCGCGATGTCCCGGCGGATCATCTGCTGGCGTTTTTCGGCCTTTCCATGGATTTGGGCCCCATCGCCGATTGGGGGCTTGGGCTGGAACGCAGCCATGTGAGTGTCACACCGTCGACGTGTGAAACCAATATCCCCGGCGTCTATGCCATTGGCGATATCGCAACCTATCCCGGCAAGCTGAAGCTGATCCTGCAAGGTTTCTCTGAGGCCGCCATGGCAGCCCATGCCATCCATCCGCGCGTCTTTCCCGATACCGCGCTGCATTTCGAATATTCCACCAGCAAGGGCGTCCCTTCCGCAGCGTGAAGGGTACACCCAAGGCACCTTGCAGTTGCCCCGCCGCAATCCCCAATTGATAGAAGCATGCTCAAGCTGATCCGCATCTTCGCCTTTCTGCTGCTCGCCATTCTTGGCGGGCTATGGGGCCTTGCCTGGTATCTGCGCACGCCGGGGGAGGCGATGGGCGATGCCTTCCTCAGGCAATTGGCGCAATTTGGCGGCGCAGATATGCCGGCCCCTTCCGCGGGAGGCGTGCAATTGCCGCAAGGTATCGCGCTTGGCGGGGCTTTCAGCTTGCAGGACCATACCGGCCAGCGCGTGACGGAACGCGCCTTCGCGGGCAAGCTTGGCCTGATCTATTTCGGCTTCACCTATTGCCCGGATGTCTGCCCAACCGAATTGGGGCTGATGGCATCAGCGCTTGATCTGCTGGGGTCGGATGCGGCGCGCGTGCTGCCGGTGCTGATCACCATAGACCCGGCGCGCGATACGCCAGACGCCTTGGCCGATTACGTTTCCCGCTTTCATCCGGCCTTGAGGGGTTTTACCGGTACGGATGAGGAAATCGCCACCGCCGCGCGCGCCTTTCGCGTCTATTACCGCAAGGTCAATCCACCAGGGGCCAGCGATTACCTGATGGATCATTCATCCTTCATCTATCTGGTGGGGCCGGATGGGCGGGTGCGCCAGCTTTTCCGCCCCAATACGCCGCCCGAGACCATCGCGGCAGCGATCAAGGGGCAATTACGCCTGCTTTAGACACGCGCCAGCTTTCAAAGCGAAAACTCTTCTGCTAACCTCTCGAAACCGTCGGTTCGAAAAAAATTCGGAAGCAAAAAGGGATGCTGGATGGAAAACGACCTCAATGAGCGGGAGGGCAGTGCCGAACGCGGCGCCGCCGGAAATCCCAGGCACACCCGAAGATTATCGGATAAAATTTTGATCGCCTTTCACCATGCCTGTGACCAGTCCGATTTCGACGTGGCGAATGATCTGCTGGTCATTCTGGAAAGGATGCTGAAGCGGCCGAATGCCGGTTCCGACATTAATCGCCGGAAAAGTATTGAAAGCCTGGTCGCCGCCCATGAAAGGCTCTGGCTGCTGCGCCATCCGGAAGCGCGCGAAGGCTAATCCGGAACAAGGGGCGCTGCGTCACGCAGGATCACCTCGGCGGCTTCGGTAAAGCGACCATCGGCTTCATGCAGCACCAGCCCGGATAGGATTTTTGCCGGGCCACGCGCGCCCTTGCGGGCACGGATCAGAACGCGCTTGGCGGCAACCCCAGCACGTGGCCAAAGCGGCAGCATTTCCACCGCGCCAAAACCCACCTCGCACAGTGCCGCCACCGCCGCGTCAAACCGCGCGGCGGGCAGGATCAGGCTCAGGCTGCCGCGTGGCGCAATGGCGGCGGCGAGAAACCGCACCCAATCGGTAAGGCCAGGTCCCGCTTCATGCGTGGCAGCGCGACGAATGGCGCCGGGGGGCGGCGTGCCGCCCGGCCAATAGGGCGGATTGGCAAAGCCATGCGCCACGGGGCCAAGCGCGCGCGCCAGCGCCAGATCAGCGACATCGCCTTGTTCGATACGGGCATCAATCCCGGCCCGCGCGGCGTTTTCGCGCGCCAGCGCCGCCATGGCCGCTTCGCGTTCTACCGCGCGAATCGCAAGCCCTGGCACGCGGGCCGCCAAGCATAAAAACGCTGCACCGCTGCCGGGGCCGGCTTCCAGAACGGTCTCTCCGGGTTTGGCCGGCACAAAGGCGGCCAGCAGCACCGCATCCAGCCCGGCACGAAAGCCCTGGCGCGGTTGGCGCAGCGCGACACGGCCATTCAGCAGGCGGTCTTCGGTGAAATCCTCCGCACCTTCGCTCACAGGCCATCAGCCTCCCCTGCGTCACGCAGGATGCGTTCGGCTGCCGCGGCATCTTCTTCGCGCACGGCCAGGCGGCGCGGAAAGGCGCCGATGCCGCCTTCAACCGCGCTGATATGCTGATCGAGCAGCACGGCTTCGATGCCGGCATCCTTCAGCAAGGCTTGCAGGAAGCCAAGCCGGATCGGGTTATTGCTGCGAAGCAGAACGCGCATCGGGAAGCCTCTCCTCCGGCCCTTTCGCTTGCCGGTCCGGCATGTGGCGCCTATGGTGCGCCGCGCAATCAAAGGTGAGCAAGAGTGGATTTGGCGCCGCAGCACATACCTGGCGAGGATCAGGGGCGGGGGGAAGATGCCCTGGCCGCGCTGACGGCGCTTGTCCGTGATGATCTTGAAGCCTGCAACCGCCTGATCGTGGAGCGGATGCAAAGTCCGGTGGCGCTTATCCCGCAATTGGCCGCGCATCTGGTCGCCGCCGGCGGGAAAAGGCTGAGGCCCTTGCTGACTTTGGCGGCGGCGAAGCTTTGTGGCTACCATGGTGAGAGGCATGTCTCCCTCGCAGCCTGTGTGGAGTTCATCCATACGGCGACGCTGCTGCATGATGATGTGGTCGATGAAAGCGCTCTCCGGCGCGGCCAAGCCAGCGCCAATGCGCTGTTCGGCAATAAGGCTTCCGTGCTGGTCGGCGATTTTCTGTTTGCGCGTGCCTTTCAATTGATGGTGGCCGATGGGTCGCTTGAGGTGCTGCGCATCCTCTCGACCGCGGCGGCTACCATCGCTGAAGGCGAAGTGCTGCAATTGATGACGCAGAATGATACCGCCACCACGGAAGACCAGTATCTGGCGGTGATTGAAGGCAAGACCGCCGCGCTTTTTGCCGCCGCGACCGAAGTGGGCGCGGTGATTGCGGATCGGCCCAAGGCTGAGCAGGCAGCGCTTTGCGATTACGGCGGCGCGCTTGGTATCGCCTTCCAGCTGGTGGATGACGCGCTGGATTACGCAGCCGATCAGGCGGCCCTTGGCAAGACGGTGGGTGATGATTTCCGTGAGGGGAAGATCACCCTGCCGGTATTACTGGCCTTCGCGCGCGGTTCTGAGGAAGAACGCGGTTTTTGGCGCCGTGTGTTGGAAGAAGGCGACCAGCAGGACGCCGATCTGGCGACCGCCATGGCGCTGATGACGAAATACGACACAATTGGCGAGACGATCGCCCGCGCCCGGCGTTATGGCGAAAAGGCCATCTCGGCGCTTGATGTGTTCCCCGACAGCCTGGAACATGCCGCGCTGGTGGAAGTGGTACGCTTTTGCATTGATCGGGCGCGCTGAGACCGGAACTTTTTTTTGGGCTTTCCAGGCGCGCCCCAGACCGTCTGCGCTTCGGCTATGGCATCAGATAATTGATGTTGTCTGCGGGCTTGAAGGCAGTATTAATCTTGCCCATCAGCGCGAAACCCTCTGCCCCTTCGAGCGCTACCGCGCGAATGCCAGTACCGGGAGAGAAATCAACCTCATTCAAATTGACCCAGACAACATTTGGGCTTAGTGCAGATTCAAAATAATACACTTTTCGACTGTGATCTAGCACGGTGCGCCAATAGGTGGGCGCGATATTCGGATGCTGCGGGTCAGGCTCACCCCAAGGCACGGATACATTGCGCATCACGCTCAGGATACCCGCAACCTGCTGACGTTCCTCACGCGCTTGCGGCAGCTTTTCCACGTAATAGCTGGCCCTGACGAAACGATCCTGAGATTGATGCGACCCTGGCAGGGTTTTCGATCCATCCAAGCGCTTCCAGTAATTATTCAAGGTGAGTTGTTCGGCGAAGGTCGGGCTGTTGGTCATCACCTGATATTGCCGGCCATGATGAATAACCGGTTTGCCCTCCAAATACTCAATCACCGCGGAATCACCCGTGGGATCACTGAGTGAGAGATGCACAGTCGGATGCGCGGCGCCACCAGGGCCAAAATTAGCCGGCACCAGGTAAATTGCTTGCTTGGACACGGCATCAACGGCTTCAGCCACTGTCGCGTAATTGGAAAGGACATATTGCAGCCAAGCCGCCCAGGAAACATGAGGCTTGTCCGCATTGGGCTTGGGCCATTTTGTCTCAGCCAGATAGAGCAGATTTGCGCCGAGACCCCTTTCATTCATGCCATCGAAAACGCCATCTATTGGCCCGCCCGGTGTTGTGGTGCCGCCTGCAACGATGGTGCCGTATTTACTTTCCCAAGTAAGTCCGGCTGGGGTGCGGATGCCGATATTTTGCGTGCCGCGTGGAAAAATGAAGAAATGCGTATTGAACGCATAAGGCCAATCCATGGTGCGCCCAGTGAGAACGGCATTGTCCGGCCCGAGCCATGTCGCGCGAGAGCACGCATCCGCCGCGGCGGCACCAACAAGAAGGCCGAGCGCAACCATGGCGCCCTTGGTTGAAGCTGACTTGCGCATAAGGTGTCACCTCTCCGACGATCGGCTAACTCTTATTCTTGACCTTTATGAAATGATAAGTGACTTTCTGTGTCCATTGCAATCATTTGGTGGTACCGAAACGGAGCACCATAGATACCTTAAATCATGCCCTAAACGCGCTTTAGGTGCCTCTGGTGTGCGCTCGGTCCAGGCGCGGCGCGCTAGGTACGTCGCGGCACCAGCGCCAAAGCCACCATCGCCAGCAATAGGCTCGCGACCCACCAGGCCTGCCAAAGCCCGAAGGAAAGCATCCCCGTCACGGCGGCGGAGGCAAGAATCCCGGCACCCACTGCGGGTGCGGCGCTGCGGGATGCCGCAACACCAAGGGCGAGGATCAGCGCGGCACCGATAAGGGCGCCAATACCGCCCAATTCCAGCCAAAGCTGCAAGGCGCCGTTATGCGGGTGCAGCGGCATCACCTGCACATGCGGCATGGCCAGAAAGTCGCGCTGCGCCGGCGCCCTGATGTTCAGCCGATCAAGCGTCGCGGCATCGGGCCGCGCGCGCCCGCCCGGTATGGCGCGGCTGGCTTCCAGGCCCCAGCCCGTGATCGGCTTTTCGGCAATGCGCGCGGCGGCAAAATCCCAGATCACCAGCCGATGCACGGCAGATGGCGGCAGGCTGGCCGAGGGGATTTGCGGAATGAGATTTGTCAGCAAGGGCATGGCCAGGATGGCCAAAGCCGCCACCGCCCCGACAAGCCTTGGCATCAGGCGCGGCGCGATCAGGCCAAGCAGCGCCGCGCCAAGCCCGGCAAGGGTCGCGAGCCGCGCGGTTTCCCCCGGCAGGCTGATCAGCACGCCAGCCCCCAGCACCAGCACCGCCGCGCGCGCCACCCAGGGCCAGGGCAGCGCAAACGCCATGGGCAGCAAAAGCGCCATCAGCGAAGCCGCCGGCTTCAGCCCAAATACCAGGCTTGCCGGCACTTCCTTGAGGCCACGCACCGCCGCGCGCAACGCATTGCCGCTTTGCCAATCGGCAAAGGCCGCCGCCAGGCCAAACACCAGGCCGAAGCCTATCCAGGGCATCAGCCGCGCCCCTTGTGCCGCCCCCGCCGCGCCATGCGCCAGCAGCATCATCGCAGCCAGGGTCATCGCCAGCTGCGCGGCGCGTGCGGGTTCTGGCGCCCAAAGCGCCGTGATGAACCCCCAAGCCGCCAATATGAGCCCCAGCAGCAGCACGGGGCCTTGCGGCAGGCCTGGCCGCCAGCCGGCGCGCCAACCAAGGCCAAGGGTGATCGCCATGGGGATCAAGGCAAGCGGCGCCATGGCCTTGGATTGCAGCACCGCGACAAAGGGCGCGGCGAGAAGGGCGATGGCAAGCGGTAGGCCGGATTTGGTCATTGCTGAGCGCAATAGGGCATTTTCAAGCCGGATGGAATCACGGGCTTTCAAATGCCTTTGGTGTCCAAGGACCCTGCAGAGCGCCGCGACTGGGCCTGGCGCGCGGCGTTGGGTTCGATCAGGTGACCCCCGCCACCCAAGCCGCGATGGCCGTGGCGCGGGCATCCTCATGCCATTGGCCGATGAACTGCACGCCAAGCGGCATGCCCTCCACGGCCAGCAGCGGCACATTCACCGCCGGGCAGCCAAGCGCCGAGGTTCCGGCATTGAAGCTGATATCCCCGGTCGGGCGCGGTGCAATCGGCTGGCCTGGCTGATCACCGAGCCATACCGGCGCGGGGCCGGGGGATGACAGCGCAATCAAGCCATCCGCCAAGGGCGCGAGCGACACCAGGCGCCGGCGCAGCTCATCGCGTTGCAAAAGCCGGGCGCGATAGGTTTCCAGATCAACCTTGGTGCCGTGCTGCAAGCGCGTGAAAAGCCGGGGGCTGACGCGATCCGCCGCAGTTTCTGCCAAATGCTGCAAGCCCGCGCGCTGTTCAAAGGCGCAGATATCGGCGGTGATCGCCTTCGCCTCGGCCAAGGCGCGTTCAAAACCTTCAATCAGCGGATGATCGGCGCGGCGCCAGACCTCTACCCCCGCAGCGCGGAGTTTTGTGAGCAAGCCTTCAAAGGCCGCGATGGACCCAGCATCCAAATCCGCCCAGCCTTCGGTTTCCATCACCATCAGCCGCGCGGGCTTCATGGGCGCGGGCGCGTTGGCTGGGCCGAATAGCCCCGGCGCGCCAGGATCACCCCCGGCACGGCGCGCGATTTCCATCGCCACCGCCCACATATCGGCAAAGCTATTGGCATGCACCCCGGCGGTGGATTGGCTGAGGGATTGCCTCTCCCCCCGATTGATCGCGCCCTGCGTGGGTTTGATCGCGATATTCCCGCAATAGGAAGCGGGGCGAATGATGGACCCGCCGACCTGCGTGCCAATCGCCGCCGGGATCATATTGGCCGCCACCGCCGCCGCCGAACCGGATGATGAACCGCCCGGCGTGCGGCGCGGATCGAAGGGGTTGGTGGTTGGCCCCGGATGCGCCATGCCCAATTCCGCCGTGACCGTCTTGCCGATGATCACCGCGCCGGCATCGCGCAAGGCGCGCACCATGATGCTGTCGCGCTTCGGGAAATTGCCAGTGAAGGCGCCGCAGCCCATTTGCGTTGGCATGTCGGCGGTTTCGATCAGATCCTTGATGCCGATTGGCATGCCATCAATGGCGGAAAGCGGGCGGCCCGCCTTGTAGCGCGTGGCTGAGGCATCGGCGGCGGCGCGCGCACCTGTTTCATTCAGCACGACAAAGGCGCGCACCACGCCATCCCTGGCGGCGATGGCTTCCAGACAGCGTTCCAGATAGGCGCGGGGGGTGTCCTGCCCGGCCAGAAAACGCGGCACGGCATCATGAAAAGTCAGTCCCTTGAAGCTGGCGCGATCATAGCTGCCGGATGACATGGCGATTCCCCCTTGATGCAATGGTTTCGGCAGATCTTGCATCGCTTGAGGGCATTTGTCTGCCACCGGCGCGGCATTATGGCGCTTGGGCGTGAAAGGCTGGCCCGCCTTGGCCATCAGGTCGGACCATCATAACGGGCTGGACAGGGCGGGGGCGCTTCGCTAGGAAAAGGGTTCTGGCGGTGCTTCGGTTCCTCCAGGGGCCCAGATAGCTCAGTTGGTAGAGCATGCGACTGAAAATCGCAGTGTCGCTGGTTCGATTCCGGCTCTGGGCACCACCCCCCCTCTTACAGTTAAAAATTCAGCGCGCGCTGTGCCGAAGGTACCGCGCCATCCAGCATGATTGCGTTCTCGGGCATAAATAGTTTAATTTCTGCAACCCTTAAAACAGGAGGCTAAAAACATGTCCTTGGAGCGTGCGATCTTGCTGGTTGTCGGCCTGGTTGTGGTCGGGAGCCTGTTGTTGGGTATCTACCAAAGTCCAAGCTGGTTTTGGGTTACCGGCTTGATGGGCGCGCATCTTATCCAAGCGTCATTTACCGGCATGTGTCCGGTTGTCCGGCTTTTCCAGAAACTTGGTCTGCCTCAGCGCGCAGGGTTTAGCTGATCTCAGCACCCGTCAGCGCCAGAATTTTGATCTGGGATGAACAGGCCAATTCCTTCGCATTGGCCTGTTCACGTTCAGCCTGCGGCGGCCTAAACCGTCGCTGCCCCGCCCAAAATCACCGTGCTTTGGGCTGACAGCACGCCGCCATTGCCATGCACAATGGCGGTATCATGCTTTTGCACTTGCCTCGCGCCGCATTCGCCGCGGATTTGGCGCACCGCTTCAATCAGCAGATAAAGCCCATACATGCCCGGATGGCAGTAGGACAGGCCGCCGCCATTGGTGTTCACCGCCAAGGCACCGCCTTCACCCTTTTTGCAAAAGCCGAGGTCTTCCAGGAACAGAATGGTGTTGATGGTGAAGGCATCATACAGCTCAGCCATATCCATATCCTTGGGCCCAAGCCCCGCCGCCTGATAGGCGCGCGCGCCGGAAGCAATCGCCCCCGTCCGCGTCAAATCCGGCATATTGGAAATGCTGGCATGGGTGATGCTGGTCCCGGTGCCGAGCACATAAACTGGCGGCTTTTTCAGCGCCTTCGCCCGCGCGGCGGATGTCAGCACAATCGCACCGCCGCCATCCGTCACCAGGCAGCAATCGCGCACGGTGAAGGGGTAAGACACCATCTTCGCCCCCAGCACGCCTGCGATATCAAGCGGCCTTTGATCAAAGGCCACGGGATTGAGCTGCGCCCAACGCCGCGCCGCCACCGCCACTTCCGCCAATTGCTCCCGCGTGGTGCCGTATTCATGCATGTGGCGATTTGCCGCCATGGCATAGGCGCTGGAAGGCATGAAGGGCCTGAAGGGTGTTTCATAAGGGTTGAATTCCCTCGGCGAGGCATTTTTCCGCCCCGCTGAACGCTGCGTGCTGCCATAGGCAACAACGGCAACCGAACAAAGCCCGGCTTCAATCGCGGCCTGCGCGTGTGCCACATGGATTTCAAAGGATGACCCACCGACAATGGTGGAATCCACATAGGCATCCGGCTTTTTCAGATATTCCGCAAGCGACATCGCCGATGTCCGCGCCTGAGTCGTGGCACAGAAAAGCCCATCCACATCAGCAAGCGTGAGACCGGCATCGGCCAGCGCCCGCACTGTCCCCTGCGCCATCAGATCAATCACCGACATATCGGCGGCAACACTGCCGATATCCGATTCCGCCTTATCCTGCCGCATATGTTGAAGGCTGCCTCAGGGCAGATCGAAGCGCACCGCAATGGCGGCAGCGGCAATCACCGCCTTGTCATGCCGGCCTTCTTCCGGAACATCCAAACCGCCCTTCACCGCGCGCGCGGTGACAACGCCATAAGGCAGGGATTTGCGCACCGCTTCGATATCCACCTTATCGGGCTGCTGCACGCCGATGGTGACTTCTACCTGCATGGTCTTGATATCAAGCCCAAGGGTGCGAATGAAGGCCAGGGACGAATGGTGCAAGGCGTCCTGCACAGCGCGCAAGGCGGCCTTGGTGTAATCGCCGCCATGCAGATCATTGCCGTGGCCCATTTCCAGGATGATGCGCTTCAAGGCCATGGTCGGTCTCCCTCACACATCCAAGCGCACAATGGCGCAGCAATTGGCAATCACGGTGCTATTGGTGCCCTCATCATTCGGGATTTCGAGGCCGCCTTCCACCAGGGTCACGGTGCCGGTGCCGTGTGGCAGAATGGCCAGCACCTGGTCCTTATCCACCAGATCGGGCTTCGGCACGCCGATCAGCACTTCAACCTGCATGGCGTCGGAATCCTGGCCGACCGCCGCGCCGATGGTGAGCGAATTATGCCAGAGCGCATCCCGAAGCGCGCGCACCGCGGCCTTGGTGTAATCCGCGCCGCGAATATCGGTGCCCATGCCAATTTCAAGCACCATGCGTTGCAGGGCCATGATCCTGTCCTTGTCCAAACTGACGCCAGCCTGATCCGTTTCCGGCAAATGCGCCATAGGGGGTGATCCGTTGCGGTGGATCGAAGCTTATGGCCCACGTGCCACGTGATCCAAGGCATGTGCCCAAGGACCAAACCATTGCAGGTGGCCCGGCCATGCTTTCACTGGCGCTTGCTAAGCCTAGGAAACTGCCTGCTCATCCAAATAAAGTGGCCGCGTCACGGCGGCGGCGCCTTCCATCCCCAGCAATTCCAGCCTGCCTGTCGCGGGGCACATCATGGCGGCAAGGCGTGACCCCTCATTCGCGATGGGGGGCCTGAGCCAGGCAAATTCATTCGGCACCGGGCCGGCCAAAAGCGCCGCCATGGCGGCGTGGCGTTCAGCGCTATAGCGCCAGCGCGGCGCACCGGGATTGGCAATGCATTGCCAGCCATTCGCGGCAACGGCGCTCGGCGCGGCTTCGATGACCGCATGCGATGCTTCCGCACGTTCGATGACCGCGGCTTCTCCGGGCCGCATACCCGCCAGCGAAAAGATCGCACCTGCCGCCAAGGGTGTATCACGCA